>SKXY01000261.1 GCA_007128175.1 Wenzhouxiangella sp.
GCGGCATCGACTACTACCATGACGTACTCGACACGATCGCCGGCCAGCCGAATTTCCGGTTTGCACACGGCAAGGTCGAGAGGAAAACGGCATGCTCCCCATGGGGCTGCCGCGAACCGAACACGCGTAGCCACGGCGTTGCCTTGCATGCCGTTTTCGATCACCGCGCTGGATCTGGGGCTGAGACGGCAGATTTCATGACTCGTGCAAGGCCAGGCACCAACGGTCACCACCAATGCGTGACCATGGTTTTCAGTGCGGTCGCCACGGCGGCCATCATCATCGCGTTGTGGCCGACCGCTGCCTTCGATCTCCATGCGCAGATCATGTTGCTGGTCGTCAGCGTCGTGGTCCTCGGCCTGCCCCACGGTGCGCTGGACCCCTGGGTCGCTGCCCGTGCCGGGCTTCGGCGAGGGCCGGCCCAGTTCGTTGCGTTCAACAGACATATTCAGCGTATTGATCGGCTCAGGCGGCGCCAATCTGGCCCGTATCCTTCATGCCGCAGGATTCGTGATCGTGCCGCTGGTCGTGCTGATCGGACGGTACAACTGGCGCCGCCATCCACGCACCACGCATGAACTCCTGGCGCTGGTCATCCTGGCCTGCCTGACGTCCCCGCTGATTTATTTCATTGTCTATTTCTGCTTTCTTCACCGCTTGCGACATTTCGGGCACCTGTTTGCTCCGCTGTCGCGAAGACAACGTCGCCGACTGATCTGGGTCGGTTTCGGATATACACTCGCCACCGTCGTGCTGGCTTTGCTGATGGCACGGATTGCCTGGCCCGCTGCACCTCCGGAAGAAACGGCATTACGCCTGGTGTTCATCGGACTGGCCGCGATCACCGTGCCACACATGATCGTCGTGGCTCTGGCGAGAGGCAATAGCGCTTCCTCCATTCGCACCAGCTGACCGCTCCGGAACTTGCAGCACGGCTGTGCCCGGACCAGGCGGATCCAGGTGAAGTGCTTGATGACCCGCCAGATTTTCCATATGTGTCTGTTGCTGATGATCAATGGCATTGACCAAACCACCAGTCGAGGACCCGTGGTCGCTGCATACCATACATTCATGAATGTATAATTTTTCGGCTGCAGTGCCCGACCACTGCCCCGGCTTCCCTGATCTCGACTGACTGGAGTTATCACGATGCGTGCAAAGTGCACCGGACGTGTCCATAGTGGCCGTCTCCTTCTGCCTGCGATTCTCACCGTCACACTCGCCGCCTGCGGCGGTGACGACCAGGATCGTCAGCCGCCACCACCCCCGGTCACCTTCGACACCTTCGAGTTGACCAGTGTGTCCATCCACCAGGAATACGCCGGGCGTGCGCGCGGCTCGCGCGAGATCGAGGTGCGCGCACGGGTCGAGGGCATTCTCGAAGAGCGCCTCTACGTCGAAGGACAGGTGGTCGAGCGCGACGATGCATTGTTCCTGATCGATCCCGAACCCTACGAGATCGCACTGAAGCAGGCCGAGGCCGAGCAGGCCAATGCGCAGGCCCGCTACAACCAGGCCCAGCGGGAATGGCGCCGGGTTTCCGGCCTGTTCGAGCAAGACGCCATTTCCGAGCGTGAACGTGACCAGGCGCGTTCGCAGTACGAACTGGCCGAGGCCGGCCTGGCACTGGCCGCGGCTGGCGTCGCCTCGGCCCAGCTGAACCTGGACTGGACCCGGGTACGTGCTCCGATCGCAGGCGCCACCGGCCTGGAAACGTTGTCGGAAGGCAGCCTGATCAGCCGCGGAACACTGCTGACCACCGTGACCCAGACCGATCCGATTCACATCCGATTCGCCCTGCCTGAGCGCGATGCGGCCATGCAGCGTGCTGTACGCAGGGCGATGGGCGGCAATGGCGATGAACATCGCCGCACCGCCACGCTCACTTTGCCCGACGGCAGCACCTACGACGTTCCCGGCGTGGTCGATTTCACCGATGCCAGCATCGACCCGCGAACTGGCAGTGTCAGTGCCCGGGCCGTCTTTCCCAATCCCGACGGATTCATCATGCCGGGCCAGTTCGTGCGCGTGAGCATGACGACCCAGCAACTCGAGGACATCATCCTGGTACCGGAAGCCGCTGTCGGACAGGATCAGGAAACCGCACGCCTGTTTATCATCGGTGACGATGACCGGCTGGAATCGCGCCGCGTCACACTCGGCCCGGTAGTCGACGGCAAGCAGGTGGTCACCGATGGCATCGAACCGGGTGAACGGGTGGTCGTACGCGGCCTGAACATGCTACAGGACGGCCAGCCCGTGCAGGCACGGCCGGTCGGTGCGCAAGCCGGCGACGGGCCAACGGTTGACGGAGATCAGTGATGTTTCGATTCTTCATTCACCGTCCGATCTTCGCCTCGGTCATTTCCATCGTCATCGTACTGGCCGGCACGGCCGCGTTGCGGGTGCTGCCGGTCGAGCTCTACCCGGACGTGGTGCCGCCACAGGTCGTCGTCAGCACCATGTACCCTGGCGCCAGCGCCGAGGTGCTGGCAGAAACGGTAGCGGCCCCGCTGGAGCAGGAGCTCAACGGCGTCGACAACATGATCTACATGGAATCGACGTCCACCGACTCCGGGATGCTGATGATCACGGTGTCGTTCGAGATCGGCACCGATCCCGACCAGGCGGCGATCAATGTCAACAACCGGGTCCAGGCCGCCCTGCCCCGCGTACCGCAACTGGTGCGCGAGATGGGAGTCAGGGTCGAATCCCGCTCGACCAACATCCTGATGGTCCCCGTGCTGTTCTCGCCCGAGGGCGGCCACGATCCGCTGTTCATGTCCAACTACGCCCTGCTCAACGTCATCGACGAGCTGGTGCGCGTCCCCGGCGTGGGCGATGCCTCGCTGTTCGGGCCCACCGACTATTCAATGCGCATCTGGATCAGCCCGGACAAGCTCGCCCAGTTCGGCCTCACCCCGCAGGACGTGGCGGCCGCCATCCGCGACCAGAACGCCCAGTATGCTGCCGGCCGGATCGGTGCCGAGCCCTCGCCCGAAGGGCAGGCATTCACCATGACGGTGACCACCCGTGGTCAGCTCGACTCGCCCGAAGAGTTCGAGAACATCATCCTGCGCTCCGACACCGACGGCGGCGTGCTGCGGCTGGGAGACGTGGCCCGCGCCGAACTCGGCGCCCAGGGCTACGACTTCGACGCGATCTACAACGGACAGCCCACCGTACCGCTGGGTGTCTACCTGCAGCCCGGTGCCAACGCACTGGAAACCGCCGAGCGCGTCTACGCCGCGCTGGAAGAGGCAGCAGACCGCTTTCCGGAGGACATGACCTACGCGGTACCTTTCGACACCACCGATTTCATCAACATCTCGATTCGCGAGGTCATGATCACCCTGCTGGTGGCCACCTTGCTGGTCGTACTGGTCACCTTCCTGTTCTTGCAGCACTTGCGCGCCACATTGATTCCGGTCATCGCCATCCCGGTCTCTCTGATCGGCACCTTCGCCGGCATGCTGGCGCTTGGCTTTTCAGTCAACCTGCTCACCCTGTTCGGGCTGGTGCTATCGATCGGCATCGTCGTCGACAACGCCATCATCGTGATGGAAAACGTCGAACGCCTGATGCGCGAGAAGGATCTCGACGCTCGCCAGGCATCAATCGAAACCATGAAACAGGTCTCCGGCGCGGTGGTTTCGTCCACCCTGGTGCTGGTGGCGGTATTCGCGCCGGTGGCCTTCCTCGGCGGGCTCTCAGGTGAGCTTTACCGCCAGTTCGCCGTCACCATCGCCGTGTCGGTGGTCGTTTCCGGCGTGGTCGCCGTCACCCTGACCCCGGCGATGTGTGCACTGCTGCTCGACCAGCAGAAAAAGCACGTTCTCAAGCCGTTCGAATGGTTCAACAAGGGCTTCGGGCGTGTCACCTCCGGATTCGTGCACACGGTCGAGCTCCTGGTGCGCAAGCCGCTGCTCGGCGTCGCTCTGTTCGTGCTGGTTTCCGCCCTGGCCGCGCTCGGCATGAACCGTCTCCCGCCGGGCCTGGTGCCGCAGGAAGATCAGGGTGTGGCCCTGGTCTCCTACTCGCTGCCGGCGACCGCTTCACTGGAGCGAACGACGGCGTTCCGCGACCAGTTGTCAGAGCAATTGCTGGCCATGGACGAAATCGACGACTTCAGCACCTTCGCCGGCTTCGACATCATCGCCATGGCGCTCAGAACGAACTCCGGCACCGGTTTTGCCAACCTGGCCGACTGGAGCGAACGTCGCGGTCCGGGACAGGATGCGCAATCGGTCACCGAGCACATCATGGGCATGGGCATGCAGATGGAAGACGCCTTCGTCATCGCATTCGCACCGCCCCCCATCCAGGGCCTGTCGCTCACCGGCGGCGTGGAGGGCTACCTGGAGGTCCGCGAAGACATGAGCCCGCAGGAGATCGAGGCGCTGGCATGGCAACTGATGGGCGCGGCCGGCGAACGACCCGAGTTGACCAACGCCCGAACCACGCTGGAAACCTCGATCCCGCGCTACCGTGCCGATGTCGATCGTGACAAGGCGCTGGCCGCCGGGGTACCAATCAGCCAGGTCTTTGCCACCATGCAGGCCACCTTCGGCTCGCTGTATGTCAACGACTTCACCCTGCAGGGACGCAACTGGCAGGTCAACCTGCAGTCCGAGGGTGAATTCCGCAGCAAGCCAGAAGACCTCAACAAGGTGTTCGTGCGCTCGGAACACGGCGAGCTGATTCCACTGAGTTCGCTGGTCACCCTTAAGCGGGTCTCCGGGCCGGATATCATCAACCGCTACAACGTCAACGCCGCAGCCCGCATCATGGCCGATGCCGCTCCTGGCTATACCACCGGCCAGGCCAAGGGGGCCCTGGAGGCAGTCTTCGCCCACGTCATGGACGGCGACCAGGCCACGCTGGGCTTCACCGGTGAGGCTTACCAGCTCGACGCCGCGGCTGGCGCCGGCGGCCTGGCCTTCGCTCTCGGGCTGGTCATGGTGTTTCTGATCCTCGCCGCGCAATACGAGCGCATCACCCTGCCACTGGCCGTGGCCACGGCCGTGCCCTTCGGCGTGCTGGGCGCGGCGCTGGCGGCCATGCTCAGGGGCTTTCCCAACGACATCTATTTCCAGGTCGGCCTGCTGGTACTGATCGGGCTGGCGGCCAAGAACGCCATCCTGATCGTCGAGTTCGCCGCCCAGAACCGTGCGTCCGGCATGTCGTCGACCGAGGCGGCCGTCGCCGCCGCCCGCCAGCGTTTCCGGGCCGTGATCATGACCGCCCTGACCTTCATCATTGGCACCATGCCGCTGGTGCTGGCTACCGGCGCGGGTGCGGCCAGCCGCCAGGAAATCGGCACCGTGGTTGTCGGTGGCATGATCTTCGCCAGCACGCTCGCCCTGCTGTTTGTGCCGCTAGCGTACAAGCTGCTCGAGGACCTGTCGGACTGGAACCGCAACCAAAAGACCCGGCCCACCATGGAGGAGCACTCATGACTGTCCACAGGATTCGAGTCGGAGCCGCAACGCTGGGGCTGATATTTCTAGCCGGCTGCGCGGTCGGACCGGACTACAAGCGCCCCGAGATCGATAAGCCTGAACCCGTCGATGCAGAAGCGGCACTGGCCCATCAACGCCAGCTGGCCGACTGGTGGCAGCGCTTCGACGACCCAACCCTCGATGCGCTGATCGAGCGTGCCGCCAGCGACAACCTGGAGATTCGTTCGGCCGTGGCCCGCATGGCCGAGGCCCAGGCCCGGCTGGGGCTGGCCAGCGCCGAGCGTCGACCCACCGTCGGCGCTCAGGCCGAAGCGTCGCGCGAGCGAACGCCGGCGACGGCCTTCCCCATCGACCTGCCCGGCGCCGGAGCGACCACGGCCAATACCTTCTCTGTGGTCGGTGCCCTGGACTGGGAAATCGACCTGTGGGGCCGACTTGCGCGTGAACGCGAGGCGGCACTTGCCACGCTGGACCAGAGCCGGCACGCGCACGATGCCTTGCGTCTGGCCATCACTACCGAAGTCGCCCACGGCTACTTCGCCCTGCTGGCGGCCGAACAGCAGCTGCGCATCACCGAACGAACGCTGGCCTCACGCCAGTCCACACTGGAACTGGAGCAGATTCGCTTCGATGCCGGAGAGACCGACGAGCTGGCATTCAGACAGGCCCAGGCCCAACTCGAAACGACCCGGGCTCAGTTGCCGGCCCGCCGGGCCCAGGTGCGCCATCTGGAAGGCGTGCTGGCCGTGCTGGTCGGCATGAGTCCGAACGAACTGTCCGGAACCATCGACTTCGAAAATGGCAGCATTCGCGAGTTGACACTGCCCGAACTCCATGTCGACGAACTGCCGGCCTCGCTGATCGAACGCCGCCCCGACATCCGCGCCGCCGAGGCCGGGCTGACAGCCGCCAACGCAGCGATCGGCATTGCCGAGGCAGCCAGGCTGCCTGCGCTCAGCCTGGGTGCCATGCTCGGCTCGATCGCGCGCGACGAATCCGACCTGTTAAGCAGTGGCGCGACAGCCTGGAGTGGTGGCGCCTCCCTGTTCGGTCCGGTACTGGACTTCGGCCGCTCGCGTTCCCGCATCGACACAGCCGAAGCGATGCGCGAGCAGGCAGAACTGAGCTGGCGAGCCACCGTGCAGATCGCCTTCAACGAAGTGCGAAGCGCCATGATCACTCTGGAGTCCGCGACCGAAACCATCGCCGCGGTGGAGCGCCAGGTCGAAGTCATTGCCCGCACCGAGGAACTGGCCGAGATTCGCTA
>SKXY01000126.1 GCA_007128175.1 Wenzhouxiangella sp.
ACACGCTGGTGGGTGCGGTGCAGGCCGCACGCGAAAGCGGAGATCGACAGACGGCCGCCCGGTGGGCTGCCCGGCTGGTCGAGACCGCACCAGATTCCGAGCGCGACAGCGTGGAGATGGCACGGCAACTGGCCGCAACAGGAGATTATTGATATGAGCGAGTCTTCGGTTCACACCGGCAGTTGCTTCTGCGGTGCCGTGCAACTGGAGGCACATGGCGAGCCCGCCGCCATGGGCTATTGCCATTGCGATTCCTGCCGCCACTGGTCGGCCGGGCCGGTCAATGCCTTCACCCTGTGGCCGCCCGATGCGGTCAGGGTGACCAAGGGGGCCGACAGGCTGCGCTCGTACAACAAGACGCCGGGCAGCACGCGCAAGTGGTGTGAGGAATGCGGCGGTCACGTGCTCACCGACCACCCGGAAATGGGCCTGGTCGACGTCTATGCCGCACTGCTGCCCGACCTGCCCTTCGAGCCCGCCGTACATGTGCACTACCAGGAATCGGTGCTGCATATTCATGACGGTCTGCCAAAGCAGAAGGACGTGCCCGCCGAGATGGGCGGGTCGGGTCAGCCCCTTCCGGAATAGGACAGTCGGCAGGAATCGCAACCATTGCGGGGCCGCCGGCCTGGTCGAGCAGCAGCCCGGTGCATAATGGTGTCGTCATGAACAAATGGTCGACATTGCTGTTGCTCGCCGGTGCCCTGACGGCAACGGTCGCTTGCGGGGGCGACCCGGGACAGGAGGCAGTCGCGGAGCTGCGCTGGTCTGAACCGGTCCAGGTCGTCTCCGGAAGGGCCTATCGCGGTCCATGGCAAATGAACGATTCGGACTTCCTGTTTGTTGACGACCCGGCAGTCGCCTTGTCCGGTGACGGCTCATTCCTGGCCTGGGCGGACAATGCCGACCAGAACGTCTACCTGCAGCGCTTTGACCCTGTTGGCGCACCGCAACTGGACCAGCCCGTCAATGTCTCTCGCAGCGGCGACATCTTCTCGTGGCTGCCGCGAGTGTTCGTTGACGGCGAGATCGTCATCGTTGCCTGGCAGGAGATTCTTTTTACCGGCGGCTCGCACGGCGGCGAGATCCTGGTGGCCCGATCCGAAGACGGCGGCCGCACATTCGCTGACCCGGTCAACCTGTCACAGACAACGGCCGGTGCCGGAAAGGGGCGACTGAATCGGCAACGCTGGGACAACGGCAGCCTCGATTTGCTGGTCCACGCCGGCCATGTCGTGGTTGCCTGGACCGAATACGAGGGTGCCTTGCGCGTGGCGACCTCCACCGACGGCGGACAGCGTTTTACCGAGCCGGTGAAAGTCGCCGGCGATGACGCCTCACCAACCCGGGCACCGGTACTGGCCGTCGGGCCCGATGAACGGATCTGGCTGGCCTGGACGGTGGGCGACGACGCCGCGGCCGATATCCACCTGGCCTGCACGGATGAGCCCGGATCCGGATTCTCCAATGCCCGTCGCATCCATCCCTCCCGGGCGCATGCCGACAGTCCGGCGCTGACCGTGACGGCCGACGGCACCGTCCACCTTGCCTGGACGGCGAGCGATGGCGGGCCGTTCCGCAACAGCCGCATTGTCTACACGCATGATGCCGACGGCTCGGGTTCCTTTGCCGAGCCCGCGGTGATTTCGGGCGAGACCATGTCGGCCTACCCACAGTTGGTCGCCGTGGGTGACCGGGTGCTGGTGAGCTGGGAACACCTGCCTGATCGAGATGCACGGCCACGCGGCATTGCCTACGCAATGTCAGGCGACGGCGGGCTAAACTTCAGCCACCCGACCGTGGTGCCCGGCACAGCGCGCGAGGAGTATGGCTTCAACGGTGGTAATCAGGGCTTGTTGATGCGCAAGCTGGCCTTGGCAGAAGACGGTCGTGTGGCGCTCGGGCATGCCACTTTCCGGGAGAGGAGAACGTCCGCGATCTGGCTGGTGAACGGGCAATGGCACTCGCCGCCTGAGGATTAAAAAGCGCCCGGCCGGAGCCGGGCGAAAATGGCACGGGAGCCTGGCGGCTCCCTAGTTGTCGCGGGTCGACAACGTGCCTGGGACTCAGCCCCCGACGCCGACCTCGTACCAGGGCGTCGGATTGATCGGGCAGCGGTAGCGGAAGCCATCAGCGGTGATTTCCACCTCGCTGGTGCCGGTTTCGCCAGGCTGCAAAGGGAACATGTCGAGCTGCTCGTGTGTCTGGCCGTTCTGCAGCTGCCAGCCGACCACCTTGTCGGCCTTGTTGGTGATGATGAAGCGATAGCTGCCCGGCTCCAGCCCGGCCAGGGTTTCCTCGGCGGCAAAGTAGCCGTTGTACTGGTCGAGATGGATGGTGGTGACACCATTCTCGGTATTCGGGGTGCCGGCCAGGGCGCCAAAGGCCATGGTCGTGGCCAGCAGTGCGGCGGCAAGCATCGTAATCGTCTTTCGGTTCATGTCTGTCTCCAGTTCAATTGATTCATGGTTGGAAGACGGGCTGCAATCTCCAACCCGTTGGCGGCATTGTTGTCGAGCTCGGCCATCGCGCCTATCCGCGAAATCACTTAAGCAAAAACCGAAATCCGTGACGATCGCCGGCCGCCGTCAGGTCCCGCCGCGCTATGATTTGTCACTCAACCTTTGATTTTCAGGATTGATCATGCGCGGTATCTTTTGCCTGCTCTTGTGTTTGAGCTTTTTCCCGGCCCTCGCCGATGAGGGCGACCGGATGGTTGACGCCCGCCAGTCCGGCGTTGCCGAACTGCGGGTGCTCTATGTCGAGTCGCCCGGCTGGGCCTGGCGCGACGACGACGGTCGCCTGACCGGGGTCACCGTGGAAATCATGCGCTGGTTCGCCGAAGACCTGCGAGACTGGTACGGTTTCGAGGTCAACCTAGAGTTCGTCGAAGAGACGGACTGGACTCGCTTTTACAACCGCGTGCGCGATGGCAGCGGCGGCGTCTTCGGCCTGGGCAACGTCACCATCACCGAGGAGCGTGCCGAGGAACTGGCTTTTTCGTCGCCCTACGTCAGCAATGTCGCCGTGCTGATCAGTTCCGAGGGAATGCCCCGGGCGACCGGACCGGAGGTGGTCGCCGACAAGTTCGACGGACTGCGGGGACTAGCCTTTGCCGGAACCCTTCACGAGACTCGACTCGAGCGCTTGCGCGAGAACCACTGGCCGGCGCTTGAGATCGACTCCGCCGAAAGCAACGACGAGATCATCGAGAATGTCGCCGCGGGCACGCACTTTGGCTGGATCGACGGTTACAACTTCTACCGTGCTCGGTCCGAGGGCCATCCACTCAGACGCCACTCCGCCTTCGACGATACCGGCGAGGAGTTCGGCATCATCATGCCGCTGGACAACGACTGGCGCGACGCGATGGACGATTTCTTCACCCGCGACGGCGGGCTGATCCACTCCGACCGCTACCGGCAACTGCTGGTCGAACACCTTGGCAAGGCGGTGGCCACATTGCTGACATCCGAAAAATAATGAACCCGGCGTGACTTCCGGCTCAGGCGCTGTTCAGGCTTTTTCCCGATAATCGGCCCATGTTGAAGTGCACCTGTCGGAGAGAACTAATGAACAAGCTTGCAAAGGGTCTGGCCATTGTCATGGCGGCCGTGATGCTCGGTGGTTGTGTGGTCAGCGTGGGCGGCAATCGCGGCTCCTCGGGAGAATCGAGCTGGAAGCAGATTGAGCGTGAAAACCGCGAAGCCATTGCCGGACTCGGTGACGGCATGTACGTCGAGGAAGTCCGCCGCCGCATGGGCACCCCGGACTTCATCGAGTCGTTCTCGCGCGACGGTCATACCTGGGAGGTGCTGTTCTATCGCACTCACCGCGTGGCCGCCGACGGCAAGACCACGCGTGACGAAACCACCCCGCTGGTGTTCCAGGACGGTTTTCTGGTCGGGCGGGGAGAATCGGCCTGGTATGAGCTGACCGGGCGACCGCTGGTCGGCCGTTGATGCGGACGGCTCAGAAGGTCGACAGCCCGGTCGCTTCCATGATGCGGTATTGCCAGTAGCGCAGGCGACTGTCATCGGCGTACTCGGTGTAGGACAGGCTGTATGAGCGGCCGTCGCGGTTGTGCCAGCGGCGGTCGAAGCGTTCGCCGGCTTCGGTGAATACCGCTTCGGTCTGTACCCCGTACAGGCGTGCGGCAGATTCCGGATTGAGATCGTCGAGGTTGCGGCGGGTGTAGTTGGCGGTGCCGACGATCAACTCGGCACGACCGTCGGCAAAGCGCACCAGGGTCTGCTTGTCGTGGCACTGCTCGCCAGTGGTATGACACCAGCGGACGGCAACGCCGGACTTCACCAGTTCCGCGGCCACCGGCCGGTTGGGCACGCCGTTCTTGCGCCGGCCGAAGGCATGCTCATTGGGATCGAGCAGAGCCCGAACACTCGCGCCGCGTCCGACGGCAGACATCAGTGCCTCGACGATGCCGCGGTGAGACAGGTAGAACATCGACAACTCCACCTCGTCGCCGGTCCCCGATGCATCCAGCAACTCGATCACTGCGTCGCGAATCGCGCTTTCGGTCAGTACCTGCACCTGCATATCGCCGGGGCTGTCAGTATTGTGATTCGGTCGCTCGGGCCGGTTCCACAGGGCCTCGGGTCGGGAAAAGGCTGCGATGGCCCGTTCGCTTTCCAGCAGGTCCAGCGCCGCCGGGCCGGAAAAGACCAGGGCCTGGTTGGAGTGTGCGCTGGAGGCATCGTGCGGGTTGGCGGAAGTGACCAGGCCCTTCCAGTCTTCGCCGTCATCGACGATCAGCGTCTTGCGGTGATTGGCCTTGAAGTTGGCCAGCCGTTTCCAGCCCCTGAGTGTGATCGGCTCATCGCCGACCGGATTGGTCACCCAGCCGTTGCTGCTGGAGTTGCCCAGCCAGCGGCAGCACAGCCGCCACAGTCCCGACCAGGCCGGGTTGGAGTCGCGCAAGGGATGCAGGTCGGTGACGACCACCTCGATGCCGGCATCGCGCATGGCCTCGAGGTGCGGCGAGACCAGGCTGCCGTAGAGCGTGTTGATCGGGTCAGTGATAAAGACCACCTCCAGCCCCGGCACGCTGCGGCGGCGCTCGATCAGGGCATCGGTCAGCTCGTTGGCCAGCGGTCGCAGATTCGCCCCGTCCGGGTCGCCGGCAAATTCGTTGAACAGGAACATGTCGGCCACGATCAGTCGTTCGGCCTGTTCGATCAGCTCCAACTTGCGGTCGAATATCGCCTGATCGGTCCGGCGCTCGCCATCGGCGTCCACCCAGGTATCGTCGGCAAGATACTCGATCACGCCGGCACCGCGTTCGGGCCCGGAAAAGGTCAGGCCCTCGGGCAAGGGCTTGACGGAATGCCAGGTGCCCGAGGCGATCCAGGCCAGCAGCAGGATGGCAAGGAGGCCGATCCGCCATCCGGGCCGTCGCCAACGCGTCGCGCCTGGTCGTTCAGTCGAGGTCATTGCAGCTTAGCCTTCCAGAGCCTCTTTCAGCTTCTCTCGAAGTTCGTCGGCACCCTCTTCAGCCTGCTCGAGAATCTCGTCGACCCGGTCGAAATGCAGCAGGCGAATGCCCGAAAGCTCCGGCTTGATGTAGATGTCGGGTGGAGAGGCACGACGCATCTGCGCGATCAGCGACTGCTGCATGATCTCGAAAGTGTTGAACAGCAGGTCGGCAAGGTCCGGCTCCCCGTCACTTTCGCGGTTGCGCGTGCCGGTCACGTCGATGGCGACGACAATATCGTGCTCGTCCACCTGGTCCCACGGCAGGGGATTGGACGTGCCGCCGTCGATCAGCAAACGCTCGCCGATGTCGACCGGTGCGACCAGACCCGGCACCGCCATGCTCGCTTCGAGTGCCTTGAACAGGTCACCTTCGTCGAGTACCACGGTCTCTCCGTCCCAGTAACTGGTCGCGACGACCTTCAGCGGGATGTCGAGATCCTCGAACGACCGCGCCTTGATGTGCTCACCGACCAGCTCGAAGAAGCCGCTCGGATCGAGCACGCTGCCGGTTTCGAAGTCAATGTCCAGCAGATCGGTCGGGCCGATATCCATCCCGTTGTCGTTTGCAAAGGGATTGAGCGCCGACTCGCCGAATTCCTCAAACAACTCGCGCATTCCAGCACTGTCCATGCCGGCGGCATGCAGTGCCCCGATGATCGCGCCGATGCTGGTGCCGGCGATGGCATCGGGTTGTACTTCGAGCTCCTCGAAAACCTCGATCATGCGGATATGGCTCAGACCGGCCGCGCCGCCCGAGCCCAGCGCCAGGCCGATGGAGGGGCCGCCGTTGGCGTCATCGGCATGGATCGGTGCAGTCGTCCCGATCAGGACGATGCCGACCAGCAGCGCGAAACACCTCATGACAGCACCCCAATGATTTCGCGGCAGAATGCCGACGTGCTGGTCGGACAGGCTCATGGATCATTTCTCCGTTTGAAGGTCTGCGTTGTCCATTATGCATTCCTGCCGTCAGTCTGGCGTCTTGCCCCGGAAGGTTATGGGGGTCGGGTGGGGAGCGGCTTGGTGCAGCGGTGGTTTCGAGGTGAATCGGCCTATGCTCTTCGGGAAGTCATGGTGGCGTTCTGGTGCTGGTCGAATAGCGCTGTTCGGCGGGAGCTTTACTGCCGTTGATCCGGCCTTGCGGGTGTTCAAAGCACGGACAGACCGTGCCACCTTCCGTCACCTCAAAACCGCCGCTGCACCAGGCCACTCCCCACCTGAGGTGTGGGAGTAG
>SKXY01000154.1 GCA_007128175.1 Wenzhouxiangella sp.
CCCTTCTCGAAGTCGTCGATTGGAATCTGGTGCGTCAGCGCCTTTTCCAGCGGGAAGCCGGTCAGCACCATCTGGGTCATTTTGTACCAGGTCTCGTACATGCGCCGGCCGTAGATGCCGTGGACCTCCAGGCCCTTGAATATCACCTGGTCCCAGTTGATGCCGGCATCCTTGGGCAGCAGGCCGAGCAGGGCGACCTTGCCGCCGTGGTACATGCAGGTGAGCATGTCGCGGAAGGCATGCGGGTTGCCCGACATTTCCATTCCGATGTCGAAACCATCGATATTCAGTTCTTCGAGAATGTCGGTCAGTTTTTCCTGCTTGACATTGATGGTGCGGGTCGCGCCCATGTCCTTCGCCAGTTGCAGGCGGTAGTCGTTGATGTCGCTGACCACGATATGGCGTGCGCCGACATGCTTCGCGATTCCGGCGGCGATGATGCCGATGGGGCCGGCGCCGGTGATCAGCACGTCCTCGCCGACCAGGTCGAATTGCAGGGCGCAGTGTGCGGCGTTGCCGAACGGATCGAAGAAGGCGGCCAGTTCCGAGGGGATCTCGTCGGGGATGGGCCAGAGATTGGTGGCCGGCACAACCACGAATTCGGCAAAACCGCCGTCGCGATTGACGCCGATTCCCTCGGTATGCGGGCACAGATGTGGCTTGCCGGCACGGCAGTTGCGGCATACGCCGCACACCACGTGACCCTCTGCGCTGACACGCTGGCCCTCCTCGTAGCCGCGCACGCCGTCGCCGATGGCGACAATGCGGCCGACAAACTCATGACCGAGGACCAAAGGTGGTTTGATGGTACGCTGCGACCATTCATCCCACTGGTAAATGTGAAGGTCCGTGCCGCAGATGGCGGTCTTTTCCAGCTTGATCAGCACTTCGCCGGCCCCCGCGGAAGGGACTGGAACCTCGCGGATTTCCAGGCCGGGAGCAGCAGCGGGCTTGACCAGCGCGCGCATCGTCTGGGTCATGGAATCACTCCGGAAATGGGAAAGTCCCCATTATATCAACGTGCAGCGGTCAGCTTGTCGACAAGTACGGGTAGCCATTTCGCGCTCGGTCCTGCCAGGTGCCAGTCGGCCAGTCCGGTCAGTTCGCTGCGCTCGGGATTGATGTCGATCATCCTGGCACCGCGCTCCTTTGCCACCACCGGAATGCTCGCTGCAGGCTGCACTGCACCGGCTGTGCCAACGACCAGCATCAGATCGCAGTTCGCGGCAGCCTCGAAAGCGGCATCCAGCGTGGCCGAGTCCAGCGCTTCTCCGAACCAGACCACGCCAGGCCGGGCCAGGCCCCGGGAGTGATGTGGTGAAGGGGGCGGCTGAAGGTCCTCGTGTTGCCGCACCCAGTCTGCATCAATGAGCCTGCCGGTGACCGAGCAGATGTTGCGATGGATGTTGCCGTGCAGTTCCAGCACCTGCTCCGAGCCGGCCAGTTGGTGGAACCCGTCCACGTTCTGGGTGACCAGCGTCAGCTTTTGCACCGGCCCCTGCAGTCGTGCGAGTGCCTCGTGCCCGGCGTTGGGACGGTTCTCGGCGATCAACTGGCGGCGCCACTGGTACCACTTCCACACGGTCTCGGGATCGTGCTCGAATCCCTCGGGCGAGGCCAGGGCCATTGGGTCATACCGGGCCCACATCCCGGTCTGGGCGTCGCGGAAGGTCGGAATGCCGGACTCGGCACTTACGCCGGCACCGGTCAATACGGTGATGTGGCGGGTGTGCGCGAGGATTTCGACAAGCGCTTCGGGGAGATCCGGAAAATACTCAAGTGTTACATGTTGGGCAGGCATGACACGCTGGATTCAGTTGATATTGACCGCCGGGGGGCGTTCGATCAAGCTGGCGGGCATTGGTTTGCCGAGCAGGAAACCCTGCCCGATTCTGCAGCCAGCCTGGTTGAGAAAATCCATTTGTTGTCGGGTCTCGATACCTTCGGCGACGAGTTCGAGTTCGAGTGCCTCGGCCATGGCGATGATGGCCTGAATGATAAGCCGATTATGCCGGGATGGTTCGATTTCCCGTGTCAGGGACCGATCGATCTTGAGCCGATGCAAGGGCAGGCGACGGATGAACGCCAGGTTGGAGTAGCCGCTGCCAAAATCATCCATGCACAGATTCACACCGAGCGATTCAAGGCCCCGCAGGACTTTCATCGCACGTTCCGGAAACTCCATCAGCATGGTTTCCGTGATCTCGACTTCAAGGCGCTCTCCGCTCAATCCAATAGTCGACAACGCCTCGCTCACACGACCGACCAGAGCATCATCTTCAAACTCCCTGGGTGACAGGTTGACCGCCACTCTCGGCACCGGGAAACCTCTGGCATCCCAGTCAGCCATTTGCCGGCATGCCTCGATCAATACCCAATGATCGATCTTTTCGATCAGTCCGGTTTCCTCAGCCAGCGGGATGAAGTCGCCCGGCGGGATCAGGCCGCGCTCGGGGTGCCTCCAGCGCACGAGTGCTTCCATGCCGTGGATGACGTGATCGGAGAGTCGGAACTGTGGCTGATAGTGAAGTTCCAGTTCATTCCTGGCAATAGCATGACGGAGTTCGTTTTCCAGGAGCAGGCGTCGGCTGGTCTGTTCACCGAGCGTGGCTTCGTAAAAACGGACACAGTCGCCGCCGGCGCGTCGGGCTGCTTCAAGTGCGAGTTCGGCTGCCGCCATGAGGGCTTCCCGGTTGCGACCGTCCCGCGGGAAAACGGAGGTTCCGATGCTGGCACTGACGACCAGGTTGTGCTCACCGGCCTGAACAGGGGCGGCAAGTTCAGCGCGCAGCGGGGATAGCAGGCTTTTGGGATCGATGTCGGCGTCGTCGGTCTCGAAAACGATGCAGAACTCGTCGCTGCCGACACGGGCAATTGTGGCTTCGCCGCGACAGGCGCTCCTTAGCCGGTCGGACATGTTCATCAGCACCTGGTCACCGGCACTGGTTCCAAGGGTATCGTTGATATGGCGGAACCGGTCCAGGTCGATCAGCACCACGACAACCTTCGTGTCTCTCCTTTCAGCCCGGTTGAGGGCCTGTTCAAGGCGATCATTGAGAAGGCTGCGGTTTGGGAAACCGGTCTTCAGATCGTGACTGGAAAGGTAATCGAACTGCTGCTGACGTTCGTGTTCTTCGGTCATGTCGGTCCAGCTGCCGATGATGAGCGGTTCGCCCTTTCGGGAGCCCGGCTCGATCAAGCGCATCTCATCACGGATATGCCGGACCCGGCCGTCGGCATCGTGGATGCGATACTCGCGCGCGCTGTGCTGCTCGTTGAATACCCGGGTGGACTGACGAACGGCAGAACGGCGGTCCTCGGCATGGATCTGGCGTTCCCACCAGTCGGGATCCATCACGGTATAGCGGGGGAAACCGAGGATTCTCTCAATGTTGCCGCTAACCCAGTCGATGCGCATGTCCCGCCCTCGCAGCGAATAGAGAATGACCGGGCTGCTTGCAAGCAGGTGCTCGAGTTGGTGACCGGAACGTGCCAGACGTTTGGTCTGTGTCTGCAGTCTACCGCGCAGCAAATACAGCAACAGGGTGGACAGCAGGGCGACTCCAACGGCAGTAGCAGTCAACGGGTAGAGCCAGGCGGGTGGGCCGGAAGCCTCGTTCGGGGTGATGGCGTTGAGTACGGCGGTGTAATAGGGTGAATCCGGGTCTGTTTTCCAGCTTTCCAGGTAGTGATCGATCACCGCCAGGACATCGGTGTGGCGGTCAGCAGGTGCCGCGAAATGCAGGCTGGTATGGTCGAAAGTGATCGGTGTTTCCAGCAAACCGAAGCGTCCCGCCATGCGGCCACCGAAGAAGTTGTTGGTTGCGGCGATGTCGGCCTGGCCTTCGCTGACGACCTCGAAGGTTTCGACCATCGTTCCGACCGGATGGATCTCGATGTCGAGCTGGTAATCCTCGAGCTGTTCGACCAGGTAGTGTTGTTGGGCGGATTCGTCAAGGACAGCGATTCGGTGCCCTTCCAGATCTTCCAGCTCCATGACATTTCGTTCGGCTGTGCCGTAAAGCTGACTCCAGGCCTGAGTCACTGGCACCGCATTGAAATTGAACATCGCCCGACGCGCAGGGGAGGGCGCGACATCAGGCATCAGGTCGAGTTGGCCGGTTTCAAGTAACTGAAGGCATTCAGACCAGGGACATGATCTGAATTCAAGTTGCCAGCCCTCGCGCTTGGCGATATCGGTGACAAGTTCGATGAACAGTCCGCCTGGGCTGCCATCCTCCCGGTGATAGACCTTGGGCTCATTCTCGTAGACCCCGACGAGTAGAATCCTGCCGTCGACCGAGGCAGATACGCCACCTGGTGCAATCGGCCCCATGAACGCGAGAATCAGCAGCAGACCATGAATGGTGTCACGCCCCCGGATGCTGCCTCCGCGCCATGATGACTTTGCAGCCCTGGCCGGAGTCGTCCCTGCTGAATTCATGTTTTCGCCAATGCGATGTCCGCCGAGGATTGGGAACAATTCCGAGTATAGCTGCTGGATTCCATTGACGTATAGACCGCTTCATCGACACGCAGGGAGCGGGATGGAACAATTGCTCCCCTGGGGAAAGGTCGAACATTGCCGGAAACCGGCAATCGTGCTCACTTGTGGGGCAGTCCGGTGGTTTCGGTGTATCCTCCCGTAAGGATGC
The DNA here is from genome assembly GCA_007128175.1 of Wenzhouxiangella sp. Lineage (GTDB taxonomy): Bacteria > Pseudomonadota > Gammaproteobacteria > Xanthomonadales > Wenzhouxiangellaceae > Wenzhouxiangella. The sequence continues at coordinate 4,656 of SKXY01000154.1, forward strand.
AATCAGGATTCCTTGGTTCCTTGACGCACTGGATGGTCATGTTGGCGATTGCAGGGGCGGGCGCACTGATCGGTGCCGCAGCGGGACGTTATCTGTCGCGGCGTCGGCTCGATCGCGAAATTCGTGCAAGCGGGCACGCCGATGATCATGCGCTGCGCGAAACCGAGGATCGTTACCGTCTGATGGCCGAGAATGCCTCCGACATCATATGGATGGTGAGGTGGCCTGGGCTCGAATACTCCTACATCAGTCCCTCGGTCACCCGGGTCCGGGGGATTTCGGTACAGGACGCACTGGCCGAGAACTTCATCGACTCGATCGTTCCCGAACAGCGGGATGGCGTTCGCAGACTGATCGAGCAGCGGGTGCGGGCTCACGATGGCGGACGAATTGAGCAGTCCGAGGCGCAGCGGGTTCAGGTGCGGCAAAATTGTGCGGATGGCCGGGAAAAGGTGATCGAAATCATCGCCTCGCTGGTTGTTGATGACAATAATCGTGTGGTTGGCATCCAGGGCAGCTCACGTGATGTGAGCGCACGGGTTAACGCCGAGCAGGAACGTCAGGCACGCGAGGCCATTCTTCATGCCCTGGCGCGGGCCGCCCGCATGCTGTTCAGTGCATCGGACAAGGAACAGGTCATGGAGCCGGCTCTGGCGGCCCTGGCTCAGGCGGTCGGTGCCGATCGCGTCTACGTGTTCGAGAATCACAGGGATTCGCATTCCGGCAAGTTGCTGGCCAGCCAGCGCTATGAGTGGTGCGGGCCGGGAGTCAATCCCGAACTCGGCAATCCGGCCATGCAGGGCATGGACTACGAACAGGTGATCCCCAACTGGCGCCGTGTGCTCGAGTCGGGTGAAGCAGTGCATGGCCTGGTTGCCGAGATGCCGTATCCGGAGCGTGACTTGCTCGAGCCGCAGGCAATCAAATCGATCGTTGTCGTGCCCATATTCCTCGACGGCGAATTCTGGGGACAGATCGGCTTCGATGACTGCTCCAGGCAGCGTCAGTGGAGCCAGCCGGAAATCGATGCATTGCAAATCGCCGCCGGCGTCATTGGCGGTGCCATCAACAGCATTCGAGTCGAGGAAGAACTGAGACGCCTGGTCAGTACAGACTCGCTGACCGGTGTGCGGAGCCGAAGAGCGTTCCTCGAGCAGGCCGGAATGTTGTTTGACGATGCGAGTGCTCGGCAGGAAAGCCTGGCGCTCCTGTTACTGGACCTCGATCACTTCAAGGCAGTCAATGACAACCACGGTCATCCGGTCGGAGATGAAGCCCTGAAGCGCTTTGCAAGGATTTGCTGCCAGTCGCTCCGACCCGATGATCTTGTCGGTCGAACAGGAGGTGAGGAGTTTGGAGTTCTGTTGAGGGGGGTGGCGCATCGGAGAGCGATCGATCTTGCAGAAAAGCTGCGGCGTAATGTTTCGTCGACGACATTGGAGATCGGGTCGGTGGAGGTGCCCCTGTCAGTCAGTATCGGGGTGGCTGTGAAGGACGCCGAAGAAAGCGAGTTCGGCAGCCTGCTCAAGCGTGCCGACGACGCACTCTACGCCGCCAAGAAGAGGGGGCGCAACCGGGTGGAGTTGGCCGATCAGTCCTGATCGGACCGTTTTCCTGCCAGGTCGTGTTTGCGCAGGATGCCACGAAGCTGGTCATAAGTCAGCCCCAGTAACCGAGCGGCCTTGCCCTGGTGACCATCGCACCGTTGCAATGCCGTCATGGCCATGCGGCGCTCCTCCAAGTCGAGATGGCGCCGCAGATTGAAGGGGCGGTCCGGGTCCGGGGTTGCTGGCAGTTCTCTGCTTGCCGCCGCCTGGCGGCCCTGGCCGGGGCGAAAAGGGGAATCGAATGGATCGAATTGTAGCGATGAGACCGGCTCTTCTGCGTCCTCCAGCCTGTAGACGGCGCGTTCAATCGTATTCTTCAACTCACGCACGTTACCGGGCCAGGAGTGCTGGTAAATCGCTTCCACGGCC
>SKXY01000273.1 GCA_007128175.1 Wenzhouxiangella sp.
AGCGGATGACCGGCCAGGAGTTTCGCGAAGCCGGCCTGCACAAGCTCAGTGACGATGAACTGGCCGCGCTCAATCGCTGGATCCAGCAGCGCTCGCTAACGCTGGAGGAATACCGGGGTGATGAAATCGCTGATCGCGCCGAACCGACGCGGAAGGAATCCAGCGGCGATGCCGCCGAAGATCGACGCGGTTTCGCTGACTCGAGCGAGCGCTCGACGATCAGAAGCCGCATCGCGGGCAACTTCAGCGGCTGGCGCGGCGATACCGAGTTCGAACTGGAAAACGGCATGGTCTGGCGTCAGGCCGAAAGCGGCGAATTCGCAGTCAGTGAAATGGAGAACCCGGAAGTTGAAATCCGGCCCCGCCTGCTTGGGACCTGGCGACTTTCGGTGGAAGGCTACAACAGCACTGTTCGAGTCGAACGCATTCGCTGACCCCGATCCGCTTCGGCAGCGACCTCGCCGCCGAAGCCCTGCCTACTCGGGGCGGTTGCGGCGCATGCGCAACCAGAACAGCCATCCCCGCCCACCGGCGTAGCCGATGCCGCCGAACACGATCAGAACGATGGTCAGTGCCGGCGGCGGCAACTGCCAGGCAACCGGCGAACTCATCCACCACCACAACACGCCGATGATGATGGCCGCCATCGCCGTGTAGGTGACGTTGGTAGCCCGATAGACCTGCTTGCGCCAGCGGCGAACCTCGAGCTTGCGAAACTCTTCGTCGGTCATCTGTCCGAGCGGCAATTCACAGTGCGGACAAACATTGACCATGCTGGATATACGGCGATTGCAGCCGGGGCAGTGGATGATAGCCATAGCCTGAAAGGGTAACTGAATTCGCTCAGTGAATGAAAGCCGCGCCTCAGGCGTCGTGATCACGGTCGGGGAAGAAGCGCACACACACCTGCAGCCCACCCGCCTCACGATTGGCGAACTCGGTGCGCCAGCCGTACAGGTCGCACAAGCGTTTGACGATGGACAGGCCCAGACCCGAACCCTTGGTACCACCGGTCTGACGGCCGCGGAAGTGACGATCGAAGACATGGGGCAACTCTTCCTCGGCGATTCCGGGGCCGGTATCGAGGATACAGACCTCGCCGCGACGCACTTCCACACGCACCTCACCGCTCGTGGTGTAGCGCACGGCGTTGCCGATCAGGTTGCCCAGCGTAACGGCGATCACTGCCTCCGGCGCGATCACGCTAACCGGCTCAAGCTCCTTGAATACAAGGTCCAGCTCGCGATCGCCGACCAGCGGCTGGTAGTTGTCGACCACCTGCGCGGCGATATAGCCGACATCGTTGGCCTGACGTTCGTTATCCGATTCACGCTCGGCACGCACCAGGTGCAGCAACGCGGTCGTGATGTCGGTGGACTGGCGGGCGGCACGGGCGATGCGCAACAGTCGTTCGCGGTTGCGCTCGGACTGATCAGGCTGAGCCAGCAATAACTCGGTCGCCCCGGAGATGACCGCCAGCGGCGTTCGCAACTCGTGGGAGACATCGGCATTGAATGCCTTGTCGCGCTCGACCAGCTCCTTGAGGCGGTGGGCGTAGTCGTCGAGCGCGGCGGCCAGCTGCCCGACCTCGTCATCTGGAAAATGCCGCGCCAGGGAGCCGGGTTCGGCGGTCTCATCCATGGTTTCCAGGCGATGGGCCAACTCGGTGACCGGCGCCATCACCCGTCGAGACGACCACATGCCCAGCGCGAACGACAGCAGGGCGAACACGATTACGGCCGCGATCAACGCGTACACCAGCCGCCGCGAGACTTCGACATTTTCCGACACGTCATAGGTCAGGAACACCCAGAAGTCGTCATGCTTGCGCACGGCGGCCTTGTAGTGGGCATCATCGATGCGCACGTCGTGCATGCCACTGGGAAGGTCGCGAAACGGTTGCGGCACGATCTCTGCCTGACCCGGGCGAGTCACGTATCCCTCGAGCCGGCTGTAAAAGGGCTCGACCAGCGAGGGATCTTCGCGCAAGTCAGCGATGTACTGGTCGATCTCCTCGGCCAGGGTGTGGGAAATCAGCGCATCCACCAGCCAGCTCTGCAACAGCATCACAGCCGCTGCAAACAACACGCTGAGTAGCGTGCCGAACAGCAGGAAGGACAGGATCAGTCGGCTTCTAAGTCTCCGCCGATACTTCATCCGCAGCAACCAGGCAGTAACCGATGCCGTGACGTGTCTGGATCATGTGGCTGTCGAACGGCTTGTCGATGGCCGCGCGCAGACTGTGGATATGCACCCTGAGGCTGTCGCTGTCGGGCAGCTCCTCACCCCAGACGTGGTGCTCGAGCTCGCGCCGTGTGACCACCGCCGGCGAGGCCGCCATCAGCTTCTCCAGCAGCTTGAGCCCGATGGGATTGAGGTCGATGGACTTGCTGCCGCGCTTGACCGTCAGCGTCTCCAGGTTGAAGACCAGGTCGCCCACCGTGAGCTCACGCGGCTTGATGCGCTGCCCGCGACGAGCCAGAACGGTCAGGCGGGCTTCGACCTCCTTGAGCTCGAAGGGCTTGACCAGGTAGTCGTCGGCACCGGATTCAAAGCCGCTTAGCTTGTCGTCGAGCTGATCACGCGCGGTAAGCATCAGCACGGGCGTGTCCTTGCGGCCATCCTCGCGCAGCTTCCGGCAGACATCCAGCCCGTCCATGCCGGGCAATGCCAGGTCCAGGACGATGGCGTCAAACTCGTTGACCACGGCCAGATGCAGGCCGGTCACACCGTCGTAGGCGTAATCCACCTCATGCCCATGATCGGACAGGAAATCGCCCAGGTTCGCGGCGATGTCGCGATTGTCTTCGATGATCAGGATGCGCATGCCCATCGTGTCACCCTTCGTGTCAAAAAAAATGCCCGGACGGAAGTGAATCCGCCCGGGCCCACATTGCCCCGTAACCGTCGGTGCAGAATCGGCTCGCGTTGTGACACCAACGTGTTGAATCCTACGCCGCACTGCGTTAATGAAACGTTAACCATTTCACAAGTTGGGGTTAGTTTCTTGGGCCCGCTCAGCGGGAATCGTCGATTAGGTTCATGTCCTGCAGCTTGCCGGAAAGCGACTCGGCATCCCCGCCTTCGCTGAGCTTGACGGCCAGGCGAACTTCGTTGGCCGAGTCGGCATGCCGGAGCGCATCCTCGTAGGAAATCAAGCCTTCCTGGTAGAGCTTGAGAAGACTCTGGTCGAAAGTGACCATGCCGTGATGGTCGGAGTCCTTCATGATGCCCTTGAGCTCCTCGATCGCGCCTTTACGGATTTTCTCCTGTACCAACGGGCTATTGAGCAGGATCTCGAGCGCAACGTGCCGGCGGCTGCCGTCCATGGAGGGCAAGAGCTGCTGGGCGACCACGCCCTTGAGGTTGAACGACAGATCGAGCAGGACCTGCGGATGCCGATCCTCCGGGAAGAAATGGAGGATACGGTCCATCGCCTGGTTGGCATTGTTGGCATGCAACGTGGTCAGGCACAAGTGCCCGGTTTCGGCAAAAGTGATGGCGTGCTCCATGGCTTCGCGGGTGCGGATCTCGCCGATGAGGATCACGTCGGGCGCCTGCCGGAGCGTGTTCTTCAGCGCCACTTCGAAGGAGTCGGTATCGATGCCGACTTCACGCTGGGTGACCAGGCTCTTGCGATGCTTGTGCACGAACTCGATCGGGTCCTCGATGGTGATGATGTGACCCGAGGCGTTCTGGTTGCGGTAGCCAAGCATGGCCGCCAACGTGGTCGATTTGCCGGTACCGGTGGCGCCGACCAGGATGATGATGCCACGCTTGACCATTGCCAGCTCGGAGAGCGACTCGGGCAAATCGAGCTCCTCGAACGAGGGGATCTTGGTCTCGATGCGGCGGCAGACCATGCCGACGCTGTTGCGCTGATAGAAAGCGCTGACGCGAAAGCGGGCCACCCCCTCGAGCGAAACGGCGAACTGGCACTCGCGCGTGGTGTGGAACTCCTCCCGTTGGTCGGCCGTCATGATGCTGTCGATGATGTCGGAGACAACATCGTGTGTCAGCGCCTCGCGCGTGAGCGGCTTGATCTTGCCATGCACCTTGACGCAAGGGGGCGCACCAACAGTCACGAACAGGTCCGAGCCCTTGGCCTCGTGCAGCTTGTGCAGCCAGTCCTGGATGGTGTTCATTCCTTACAACTCCTTTGGCGGGCCCGTATCAGGCCAGCGCCTGCTTGTTCTGGGCCTTGCGCTGGGCCTCCTGCTTGGCGACCAGACCGCGGCGCACCAGCTCGATCAACGACTGATCGAGCGTGGTCATGCCGACATTGTGCCCGGTCTGGATGGCTGAATACATCTGCGCAACCTTGTCTTCGCGAATCAGGTTCTTGATGGCCGAGGTCCCGATCATGATCTCGTGAGCGGCCACGCGCCCGCCGTTGATGCGCTTGAGCAAGGCCTGCGAAATCACCGCGCGCAGCGACTCCGAGAGCATTGAACGGACCACCGGCTTTTCGTCACCGGGGAACACATCGATGATGCGGTCAATGGTTTTCGGGGCCGAGGACGTATGCAGCGTGGCGAAGACGACATGGCCGGTCTCGGCCGCGGTCAACGCCAGGCGTACCGTTTCCATGTCACGCAGCTCACCGACCAGGATGATGTCGGGGTCTTCACGCAGGGCCGACCGCAATGCCTGGTTGAAGCCGTGGGTGTCGCGGTGGACTTCGCGCTGGTTGATCAGGCAGCGCTGCGGCGTGTGAATGAACTCGATCGGGTCCTCGATGGTGAGAATGTGGCCCGGCACGGTCTTGTTGAGATAATCCATCATCGCCGCCAGCGTGGTCGATTTGCCCGAGCCGGTCGGGCCGGTGACCAGGATCAGACCGCGCGGCACCTCGACGATATCCTTGAACACCGCCGGCGCATTGAGATCCTCCAGCGTGAAAATCTCGTTGGGAATGACGCGGAACACCGCACCCATGCCGCGGTGGTGGTGAAACGAGTTGACACGAAAACGGGCCAGGCCGGGCACGGAGTAGGAGAAATCGACCTCGAGATTGGCCTCGTAGTCGCGGCGCTGGTGATCGTTCATGACCGAGTAGATCAGCTCGGCCATGTCCTTGTTCTCGATCGCCGGAGTGTTGATCCGGTGAATATCGCCGTCGACCCGAATCATCGGCGGCAAACCGGCAGAAAGGTGCAGGTCGGAAGCCTTGTTCTTGACGGTGAATGCCAGCAGTTCTGTAATGTCCATGACGCGGTGTCCTCCAGCAGCGGGCCCCGCCGATCGCGGCCGATGATACAACCCTTTTATGAGGTTGTCCTCTTTCACGCCAGCGCCGGCAGTAAACTTACCAGTCCCTGATAGTAGCCTAACCCGGCCATGATCCGAAAGCATAGCGAAAAACTCGAACAAGTCCGCGGCCGCATCGACACTGCCTGCCGCGAAGCCGGCCGCCGGCCGGAATCGGTGCAGCTGCTGGCCGTCAGCAAGACACACCCGGCCAGCGCGGTGTCGCACCTTCACCAATTGGGTCAGCGCGCTTTCGGCGAGAGCTACGTCGACGAGGCGGTGGCCAAGATTACCGAGCTGGCCGAACTCGATATCGAGTGGCATTACATCGGCCCGATACAGTCGAACAAGACCCGCACCATTGCCGAACATTTCGACTGGGTGCAGGGCGTGGACCGGTCCAAGATCGTGCGTCGCCTGGCCGACCAGCGCCCGGGCCGACACGCGCCGCTCAACATCCTTATCCAGGTCAATATCGACGACGAGCCGCAGAAAGCCGGCTGCCACCCCGATGATATCGCCGGACTGGCCGCCATGATCGCCGAGCACGACACCCTGCGACTGCGCGGCCTGATGGCCATTCCCGCCCCGCGTGAAGACTTCGCCGACCAGAAAACCGTGTTTGATCGGCTGTTCGCGCTCTATCGCGAGCTGCAGGCGACCCATCCGCAAGTCGATACCCTCTCGGCCGGCATGAGTGCCGACCTGGAAGCCGCAATCGCCGCCGGCAGCACCATGGTGCGGGTCGGCACGGCGTTGTTCGGCACGCGGGTCAAATGGAAAACGTGAAACGTGAAACGAGGGATGCGCCGTGCCGTACGGCCAGGATGCTGGCCAAGGGGAAGCGACCGACTCCGATTCCCGCTGTTGGGCTGATAGAGTTAGCGAAGGCGACCCGTCACACCCTCGTTTCACGTTTTCCGATTTTCGTTTCACCCCAGAGAAGTAGCACCTGACACACCGCACCGACTAGAATGCACGCCATGACCGACTCCACCTCCACCATCACCTTCATCGGCGCCGGCAACATGGCGCAGGCGCTGATCGGCGGCCTGGTTCAGGCAGGGCATCCGGCCGATCGAATCCGTGTCGCCGACCCCAGTGAGGACCAGCGCCGCACGGTATCGGAACAGTTCGGCACCCAGGCTTTCGACGACAACACCCGCGCCGCCGACGGCGCCGACGTGTTGATGCTGGCGGTCAAGCCACAGGTTATGGATACCGTACTGGCCTCGCTGGCCGTTTCGACTCGCCCCGATACGCTGGTCATCAGCGTGGCCGCCGGCGTGACCCTGGCGCAACTGGCACGTGGACTGAACGGCCACCGCCGCTCGGTACGCGCCATGCCGAACACGCCCGCGCTTTACGGTGCCGGGATCACCGGCATGGTGGCCGACGATGGCGTCGAACCTGCCGATCGTGAGCGGGCCGAGCGGATACTCGACACGGCCGGCAAGACGGTCTGGGTCCAGGACGAGGCCCTGATGGATGTGGTCACGGCCATCTCGGGCTCGGGGCCGGCCTACTTCTTTCGCTTTGTCGAACTGTTGACCCTGGCCGGCACCCGGGCTGGTCTTGACGAGGCCGATGCCGCGGCCCTGGCCCGACAGACGGCGTTTGGCGCCGGCACCATGCTGGCCGAATCCGCACTTGATGCCGGGGAGTTGCGACAGCGGGTGACTTCACCGGGTGGCACCACGGCGGCGGCACTGGAATCCTTTGCCGCCAACGAGTTCGAACGCGTGGTCGACGAGGCCGTGCAGGCGGCGATCCGGCGCGGGCGCGAGCTGGGACAGTCATGACCGGCGGCTCGGCTACAAACGCCTTCTCCTTCCTGGTCGAGACGGTATTCCATCTCTACCTGGTCGCGCTGATGCTGCGGGTGCTGCTCGAAACCATTGGCGCCGATTACTACAACCCCGTCTGCCAGGCGCTGATCAAGATCACCGACCCGGTGGTCCGGCCCTTGAGCCGCATCCTGCCGCGCATCGGCAAGTTCAGCCTGGCCGGGGTGGTTGCGCTCTACATCATCCAGGTGATATCGCTGATCGCCGTCGGCCTGATCGTGGGCTGGTCGCTGGATCCGTTGGTCATCGCCCTGCTTGCCGTGCTCAGACTGGTGCGCATGCTGCTGGTGCTCTACCTGATCCTGATCATCATAGGAGTGATTCTGTCGTGGGCAGGGCACGGCTTCCGTCACCCCATCGTGCCGCTGATCTTCCAGCTCACCGAGCCGGTGCTGGCACCCATCCGCCGCGTCATGCCGAGCCTGGGCGGATTCGATCTTTCACCGCTGGTGGCCATCATCCTGATCCAGTTCCTGATCATCCTGCTAGGCGTTTAGCCGCTGCGTAGTTGCCGCAATTGTTTGATCGTGCCGCCAGGAGTAGGATGGAATGGCTGATTCAGTCATCCCACGGAGATCGGCCATGCGCCCATTACGAATCATGATTGCAGCTGCGGTAACCGCGGCTATGGCCCTGGCTTCCCAGGCATCGGCTCAGCAAGCCGAGGAGTTCGGTGACTATACCGTTCACTACAACACCATGAGCACCAGCCTGCTGCCACCGGAAGTGGCGCGCGCCCATGACATACAGCGCTCGTCCTCGCGCGCCCTGCTCAACGTGGCAGTGCTGAAGAAAAGTGAAACGGAAGGCGACATGCCGACCCCGGTGACCGCCGAGGTCACGGGCAGCGCCGTCAACATGACCGGACAGCGGCGCAACATCCGCATGCGCGAAGTCACCGAGCAGGATGCGATCTACTACATCGGCACGTTCCGGATACACGACGAGGAAACACTGGATTTCACCGTGCGGGTGACCCCGGCCCACAGCGACCAGCCCCCCAACGAAATACGCTTTCGCCAGCAGTTCTTCATCGACTGAAGCCAAAGGTCGCCGGGCTCGGCTAAACTGGCGCCATGACGCCGGAACGCAAAGCACGTATCGAACAGGTCGCCGCCTGCCGCCAGACCGATCTCACCGTGTTCATGGAGCGGGTACACAAGGCCCATAACGTGGCCGCCATCCTGCGCACCTGCGATGCCGTGGGCGTCATGGAAGCGCATGCCGTGCCTCCCGAAGGCGGCATCCCGCCGCACAACCACACCGCCCAGGGCGCCCAGCGCTGGGTGAAGCTGTATCGTCACCACGATGCCGCCACCGGACTGCGAGAACTGAAGGAGACCGGGCACCAGGTCTTCGCCGCGCATTTCTCCGACCGGGCGGTGGATTTTCGAAAGCCGGATTACACGCTACCGACCGCCATCGTGCTGGGGACCGAGAAATTCGGTGTCAGCGAGGAGGCACTGGCCGAATGCGACGGTGAAGTCATCATCCCGATGATCGGCATGACCCAATCACTGAATGTCTCGGTGGCTACGGCACTGATTCTCTACGAGGCCCAACGCCAGCGCGCAGCCGCCGGAATGTACGAGCCGAAGTCGCTGGAAAAAGAGCCGAGGAGAAGTCTGGTGGAAGGCTGGATACAACGCGATTTCGATCGGCGCAACCGAAAGCGGTAAGACGGAAAGAGGGAAGAAGGGAGAGGGAAAAACACTCGCTTCCCTCTCCCCTCTATTCTTCTCCCCTTCTATCCGTCATTACGGGTAGAGCAAGAATTCCCGCCACTTCCCGTCAGTCAGTTCACAGCACACCCGCTCGTGCAACCGCGATTCGCGACCATACCAGAACTCGACCCGGCGCGGACTAACACGGAAGCCGGACCAGTGCCGCGGACGGGGAACCTCTTGCCCGGCGAATTCCTTTTCGTAGTGTTCCACGCGATCGAGCAACTCCTGGCGGCTGGGCAGTACCCTCGACTGCTGCGAGGCCCAGGCGCCGATCTGGCTGCCGCGCGGGCGGCTGGCGAAGTAGGCGTCGGCCTCGCCCGAGGTGACGGGTTCGATCTGGCCCTCGACCAACGCCTGCTCGGCGATCTCGCGCCACCAGAACACCAGCGAAACGTGAGCCCGGTCGGCCAATTGACGCCCCTTGCGCGATTCGAGATTGGTGTAAAAGACGAACCCCTTCTCATCCATGTCCTTGAGCAGCACCGTGCGGGCCGTCGGCCGGCAGGCCTCATCAACGGTCGCCAGGGTCATGGCGGTGGGTTCGGGTACGCCGGCTTCCACGGCACGGTCGAAACCGGCACGAAAGCGCTCGACCATGGTGGCAGTCATTTCGATCGGGGTGGTCACGACAAAATTGCTCCGTATCCGTGTCGGTAGTCGGGAAACTGAAACTCGAATCCGCTGGCCAGCAGCCGGCGATTGTCGATCCGCTTGCCTTGCCCTGCCGTCTCGTCAGCATCAAGGCGCTCGGGCATTTCCACACCCAGGCACTCTGCGAGCCAGTCAAACACCTCGCATCGTGCTGCCGGCCGACAATCGCTGGCACAGTAGAGCGGTTCCGGCTCTTCGAGCTCAAGCAGGTGCTCGAGTACCGCGGCGCAGTCCTCGACATGAATACGATTGGTCCACTGCGGCGGCTCTGGCCGGCAACGCGCGCGGCCGGAGCGGACCGAATCGATCAGGCGCTCACGCCCCGGGCCGTAAATGCCGGAAAAGCGAACAACGAGCGATTCGGCGGCAGCCGCCAATGCGACGCGCTCGCCCTCGAGCACGAGGCGACCGTTGAACCGGGACGGCTCTGTGTTCGATTCCTCGTCGACCCACTCGCCGCCATCCTGTCCGTACACGGCCGTGCTGGAGACAAAGATCAATCGGCGCGGCCGCACCCGGTCGAGCAGGTTGGAAAGGCCCTCGACATAGGTACGGCGGTAGGCGGTTTCGTCACGCCGGCCCGGTGTGGCCTGGTAGACCACCGCATCCCATTCAACGTCGAGCTGGGCAAGTGTTTCCGGCCGGGAGAGGTCGGCGCTCAATGGCGTGATGAACGGCGGCAGGGCCGAGATATCGCGGCGCAGACCGGTGATCTGCCAGGTACTGCCGTCATGCAAGCGAGTGGCCAGCCTGATGCCGAGATCACCGCAACCGGCGATGAGCAGGCGCCGAGTCACCGTTTCACCTGGTGGCCGCCGCCGGCTCGCCCGGAGAGCCGCCTTCGTCTTTGGGCGGCAACATCCGCAGCCAGATCAACCACACGACCAGTGCATCGAGAATGATCAGCGCCTGCCAAAGGTAGAGATGGAACCAGTTGAACCAGGTCATGTTCCACTGGCCCAGATAGAACAGGCTGATGATCCGTACCAGGTTGAGACCCTGGATAGCAACGAAGCCGATGGCAAACCCGATCAGCTTGTGCTTGAGCGGCGCCGGAAAGGCAAAAATGGCAGCGAACAGGATGATCAGTGCCTCGACGCCGTTGCAGCCGGGCTCGATGCTGACGGCAAACCCGGAGTCGAGATCGCGGATCACCTTGCCCACGGATTCGACCCCGCTGTCGAACAACTCGATGATGAACACGCTGACACTGGCGATCACGCTGGTGAAAGGCAGGATCACGGCTTCCTGAACCGGCTGCAGTATCTCGAGAGTGAACAGCACCAGCAGGAGGACAACGAACAGGATGGAAAAACGCAGCATCGACTCTTTTTCGCCAGGTTGAAAGGAAGATCGCTTTCGGGCCGCCCATCTTACCGGAACTGTCGTGATCGCGCAGATCTCCGTGGCGCGATGCGGGTCAGACGACACCCTTGCGTGGTAGCATTGTCAGTCAGTTTACGTGCCGTTGATCGTGCCCGATGATCACCAGAACTCGCCGACTTCATCCTTTGTCTCTCGCACCGGAACCAGGTATCGGGCATGCCCCGAATCGCATGGACTGAGCAGCGACAGTCACGATGAAACGGATTTTTCTCGTCGGCCCCATGGGTTCTGGCAAGACCACGGTCGGGCGACACCTGGCCCGTCGCCTGAGCATGGAGTTTGTCGACCTCGATCACGAGATTCAGGCGCGTTGCGGCGTCGAAGTGGCGGTAATATTCGACATCGAGGGCGAGGAAGGTTTCCGCAAGCGTGAGAGTGATCTGCTGGATGAATTGAGCCAACGCGACCACATCATCCTGGCCACCGGCGGCGGCAGCATCCTGGACCCGAACAATCGTCGTCGCCTGTCGGAACGCGGGCTGGTCGTCTACTTGCAAACCAGCGTCAACCAGCAGTTGCGGCGACTGGAACGGGACAAGCAACGGCCCCTGCTGCAGGCACCGAACCGCCGCCAAAAGCTCACCGAACTGGCCGAAGCGCGCAACCCCGTATACGAGGAAGCCGCGGAACTGGTCGTACCCTCGGCCAATATTCCACCGCCAGCGATGGCTGCCAGGGTGGAGCAGGCCATCCGCAAGCATCTTGAGAGTGAAGGGATTGAATGAAGGTTATACAGGTTGAACACGCTGCGGGCAGCTACCCGGTCTATGTCGGCCAGGGACTTCTGGGCATGTCGGGCATCTGGGAGCGACATCTCAACGGTCGCGTGCTGGTCGTCAGCGATGAGACGGTGGCCGCCCACCACCTGGGCCGTCTGCGCCCGGTGCTGGAGACCCATGGTCGCTATCGGGAGTTGATCCTCCCGCCGGGCGAGGAAAACAAGAACGTAGCCCAGTGGCAACGAATCATCGATGAACTGGTGCTTCTGGGTGCGCAGCGCGATGCCACCGTGATTGCGCTCGGCGGCGGCGTGATCGGCGACATGGCCGGGTTTGCAGCGGCCAGTTACATGCGCGGCATCGAGGTCGTGCAGATGCCGACCACCCTGCTGGCACAGGTCGACGCCTCCGTCGGGGGCAAGACCGGCGTCAATCATGCCGACGGGAAGAACCTTATCGGCGCCTTCCATCAGCCGACTGCGGTGGTATCCGACCTCGACACCCTGGCCACGCTCGGCAACCGCGATTACCGGGCCGGACTCGCCGAAGTCGTCAAGTATGGTGCCATCTGCGACGCCCACCTGTTTGCCTGGCTGGAAGGCAATGCCGATGCGCTCTCCTCGCGCCTGCCCGACCTGCTTTCGGAGTGTGTCTACCAGTCGGTTCGTAACAAGGCTGAAGTGGTAATGGCCGATGAACGCGAGGCCGGCCAGCGCGCCCTGCTCAATTTCGGCCACACCTTTGGCCATGCGCTGGAAACCGTCACCGGCTATGCCCAGTATCGCCACGGCGAGGCAGTGGCAATCGGAATGGTACTGGCCGCCCGCCTGAGCGAGTTGCTGGGCATGACCGAGACCGGCACGGCCGACCGTTTGCAAGCGCTTCTTGACCGTATCGGGCTGCCAACCCGCCTGCCCGACGACATCAAGCGCTCCGCACTGCTCAAACGCATGCGCCTGGACAAGAAAAACCGCGCCGATCAGATTCGCCTGATCCTGCTTGAATCCCTGGGGCAGGCGGTGGTCCGCTCGTGCCCGGCCGACGACATTCTCGAGGTACTGAACCAGTCATGAATTCCCGCCACGACAGCCTGTTCATGCGCGCCCTGCGGCGCGAGGAAGTTGAACGCACACCCATCTGGCTGATGCGCCAGGCCGGGCGCTATCTGCCCGAGTACCTCGCCACGCGCAAGCGCGCCGGCAGCTTTCTGGAACTGGCCGGCACGCCGGAGCTGGCCTGCGAGGTCACGCTGCAGCCGATCGAACGCTTCGGCTTCGACGCGGCCATCCTTTTTTCCGACATCCTCATCATTCCGCATGCCATGGGCCGCGGCCTGGGGTTCGCACCGGGCGAGGGACCGTATTTCGAGCGTCCGGTTCGAACGGTTGGCGATGTCGACGGATTGCCCGGCATCGACCCGAATGACGATACCGGCTACGTGATGGAAGCGGTACGCCTGATCCGTGCGGCCCTGCCCGAGACCACCCCGCTGATCGGTTTTGCCGGCAGCCCCTGGACGGTGGCCACCTATCTGATTGAGGGGAAGAGCAGCAAGGATTTCGCCCTGGCCAAGAAAATGCTGCTGGCCGAACCCGCCGCCGCCGGGCGTCTGCTCGATCACCTGGCCGATACCACTGCCGACTACCTCATCGCCCAGGTCGAGGCCGGCGCCGATGCGCTGATGATCTTCGATTCCTGGGGCGGCGTCCTGTCCCCGCGCCTGTACCACGAGTTCTCACTGGCATCCCAGCAACGCATCGTGGAGAAACTGAAAAAGCACTGTCCGAACACCCCGCTGATCCTGTTCGGCAAGGGCTGCGGCCAGCACCTGGAGGCGCTGGCAGAGACCGGTTGCGCCGCCCTGGGCGTGGACTGGACGCTGGACCTGAGCGTGGCGCGCGCTCGCGTCGGCGAACGGGTGGCCTTGCAGGGCAACCTCGACCCGTCCGTCATGCTCACCTCACCGAAAGTCATCAGCACTGAGGCCCGGCGCGTGCTCGACAGCTTCGGCGAAGGCCCCGGCCACATCTTCAACCTCGGCCACGGGATCACCCCGCAGGTGGACCCGGAACACGTGGCCTGTCTGGTCGAAGTCGTGCGCGAACACTCCGCGCGCTGACCGGGAGTCGCCGCTCCAGTGCGCCACGCAGCAAGGTCTTTAGCCGGATCTTGCCTTCATTGAACTGGGGTATCCTGCATGCTCACCTGGCAGGAGGATCCGGGCCATGCCCGATGTTCAGTCAATGCGTTCAGCGACAGTCAGCCTGCTCTGGCTGGTGGTGTTCCTGGCACTGAGTTTTACCGCAGCGTCCACCGGGTATTTCTTCCCGCCAGGCGAGTGGTATGCGGGCCTGAACCGGCCGGTCTTCGCGCCGCCAAACTGGGTGTTCGGTCCGGTGTGGACCGTGCTCTACATCCTGATCGGCGTGGCCGGCTGGCTGGTCTGGCGCAACGTCGGCTGGCGCTCTCGGGCCGTGACCCTGTGGCTGGTGCAAATGGCGCTCAACGCGCTGTGGACTCCGCTGTTTTTCGACCTCAACTGGATGGGAGTGGCGGCGATCGAGATGCTGCTGCTGTGGGTGGCCATTCTCGTGTGCGTGCACACATTCCGGCCTGTCTCGCCGGCAGCCGCCTGGCTGATGCTGCCCTACCTGGCCTGGGTCAGTTTCGCTCTGGTGCTCAATCTCGGATTCTGGTGGCTGAACTGACCCCCCGCTGATTGCACGGGGGCAGTACCCGCCGTCAACCCTGACGCAGTTGCTTTTCCAGCTTGGCCCAGGTATCGCGCAGGGTCACGGCGCGGTTGAACACCGGTGCTTCGGTCGTGCCGTCGGGGTCCGGAACGAAATAGCCGAGCCGCTCGAACTGGAAGAAGTCACCAACCTCGGCCTGCTCGGAACCCGGCTCAATGCGGGCCTCGTGCAAAACCTCGAGCGATTCCTCATTGAGGTGGTCGACGAAGTCGACCTCCTTGTCTCCCCCGGGATGCGGCACCATGAACAGGCGGTCGTACAGGCGCACCTCGGCCTTGACCGCGTGTTCGACCGACACCCAGTGGATGGTGCCCTTGACCTTGCGATCGGAACCCGGCTGACCGGAGCGGGTCTCCGGGTCGAGCGAACAGCGCAGCTCTACCAGGTTGCCGGCCTCGTCCTTGACCACCTCGTCGCAACGGATGATGAAGGCATTGCGCAGGCGCACTTCCCCGCCGGGCTTGAGCCGGAAAAATTTCTTCGGCGCCTCCTCCATGAAATCATCCTGCTCGATGAACAGCTCGCGGGTCATCGCCACCTTACGGGTACCCAGTTCCGGATTCTGCGGGTGGTTGGCCGCTTCCAGCCACTCGGTTTCGCCCTCGGGGAAGTTGGTCAAGACCAGCTTCAGCGGCTTGAGTACGGCCATGCGGCGTGGCGCGCGCACGTTGAGATCATCTCGCAGGTTGCGCTCGAGCACACCGAAGGGAATGATGCTTTCGGACTTGGTCACGCCGATCTCGGTGCAGAAGTTGCGGATGGATTCAGGCGTGAAGCCGCGCCGGCGCAGGCCGGCGATGGTCGGCAGGCGCGGGTCATCCCAGCCGGAAACGTGGCCCTCCTCGACGAGGCGCGTCAGGCGGCGCTTCGACAGTACGGTAAAGTCGATATTGAGGCGCGCGAATTCGATCTGATGCGGGCGTGAGGGCACCGGCAGGTGCTCGATCAGCCAGTCGTATAGCGGGCGATGGTCCTCGAACTCCAGCGTGCACAGGGAGTGGGTGATGTGTTCAATGGCATCGCTCTGGCCGTGGGCGAAATCGTAACTGGGGTAGATGCACCAATCGTTGCCGGTACGGGGATGAGCCTGGTGGCGAATACGGTAGATGACCGGGTCGCGCAGGTTGATATTGGGTGCCGCCATATCGATCTTTGCACGCAACACGCAGGCACCGTCAGGGAGATCCCCGTTTCGCATGCGCTCGAACAGAAGGCGATTCTCGGCCACACTGCGATCACGGTGCGGACTGTTGGTGCCTGGCTCGGTGAGCGTGCCGCGCTGCTCGCGGATGGCGTCTGCGTCTTGCTCGTCGACATAGGCCAGCCCCTCGTCAATCAGGTGCTGGGCATACTCGTAAAGCGTTTCGAAGTAGTTTGAGGCGTAACATTCGTTTTTCCACTCGTAGCCAAGCCAGCGTACATCTTCCTTGATGGCGTCGATGTAGCGCTGCTCTTCCTTTTCGGGGTTGGTGTCATCGAAACGCAGGTTGGTGTAACCGCCGAACTCCACCGGCAAGGCGAAATTGAGCACGATGGACTTGGCATGCCCGATATGCAGGTAGCCATTGGGCTCGGGCGGAAAGCGGGTGACGATCTGTTCGTATTGCCCGGCCTCCAGCTCCTTCATGACCCGGTTACGTATGAAATTGGTCGGCGTCGCAGTCTGGTGCTCGTTGCTGCTCATCGGGATCGACTCGCTATGAAGACAAGCCGAACATTATACCGCTCCGCCCAGACTCACCCACTGCCACTTGCAGGTCGGGTAGCCTGCCCACCCCGCGGTCGCTACTTCGTGCCGCCAATCGTAAAGTGTGAAACGAAAAACGGCGAAACCATCAAGCCTCGATACGGGCTTGGCGGGGCACGCGCCGTTGGTCGCCTGCGGTTTGCAAAGCGCCAAGGCCTCGCCCTCGATTTACGTTTTAGCTTTCCCGATTTGCAGCCTGACGCGGCGCCCCAAGCCCGGCAGACGCTAGACCCCACCATCGCCATGCGCTACCCTTCCCGGGCCGGAATAATATCGACAACACGGATCCAGCAGCATGAGCGAGCACCGATTCAATCACCACAAGCTGTCCAACCGCATTCTCATGGGCCTCGGCCTGGGCCTGATGGTCGGGCTGTTGATGAATTTCACCATCGCCGACACCGACTGGGCGAGGACCTGGTTGATCGACGGTTTGTTCGAGGTCGTCGGGGAGGCATTCGTTCGCTTTCTGAGCATGCTGATCGTGCCAATCGTGTTCGTTTCGCTGATTACGGGGGTCTCGTCCCTGGCTGACCCCAAAAGCCTGGGGCGCGTTGGCGGCAAGGCCATTGGCCTTTACCTGATCACCACCGGTATTGCCATCATCCTGGCCCTGTCGGCAGGGCAGGTGTTCCAGACCGGCGTGGGCGCAAGCCCGCCCGACATGGAGCCGCCTCAGATCTCCGATGCACCCCCGTTCACCGAAGTGCTGGTCGACCTCATACCCAGCAATCCGGTGGAAGCAATGGCCGAGGGCAACATGCTGCCCATCATCGTGTTCGCCATCCTTCTGGGGCTGGCCATGTCGTTTGCCGGCCAGCCGGGCAAACGGGTGTCCGACTTTTTCGCCGACTTCATGGAAGTGGTGATGAAACTGGTCGGCATCGTGATGCTGATAGCGCCCTACGGGGTATTTGCGCTGATTGCCGGTATGGCTGCCACCACCGGCTGGGGTACGTTCGCGGGGGTACTCAAATATGTGATCCTGGTCCTGGCCATACTGGTTCTACACGCAGCCGTCGTCTATCCGACCTTGCTGAAGCTGTTCACCGGACTCAGCCCGGTCGTGTTCTACCGCCAGATTCGCGATGTACTCGCCTTTGCCTTTTCCACCGCCTCGTCCGGTGCAACCATCCCGGTTACCCTGCGTGCGGTACAGGAACGCCTGGGCGCCAGCAACCGGGTCAGTTCGTTTACCGTTCCGCTGGGCGCGACCATCAACATGGATGGCACTGCCATCATGCAGGGGATCGCCGTCGGGTTCATCGCGCAGTATTACGGGGTGGATCTGAGTTTCACCCAGTACCTGATGGTGGTGTTCATGGTCATCATGGCCTCGATCGGGGCGGCCGGTGTGCCGGGTGTAGGCCTGATCCTGCTGGCGGGTGTGCTGGCCCAGGTCGGGCTGCCACCCGAGGGAATCGCTCTGATCCTGGGTGTTGACCGCTTACTTGACATGACCCGCACAGCGGTCAACGTCACCGGCGACGCGACCATCACGTGCATCGTGGCTGATGGCGAAGGCGAACTCGATCGTGAACGGTTCTACGACACAAACCTGCCGGAACAGGACCGGGAGCCAAAGACCCGGGCGGGCTAATAGGTTCCGTCCAACGCGAAGGCGGCGCGCGCCTCGACGCTCAGCCCTTCGGGATTGTCAAGCTGGTCGACGAAAGCCAGCCTGTGCGCGAGGCCGGCTCGATTGGCGATCTGTATGGCCAGCCCCGGTCGGGCATTGAGCTCAAGCACCAGCGGTCCCTGGCGCTCATCAAGCACCATGTCCACGCCTAGGTAGCCAAGGGGCACGGCATCAAAACATCGCGCTGACAACCGAATGAGCTCGGGCCACCCGGGCACGGAAAAACCGGTAACCGAAGCACCGGTGTCGGGGTGCTGATCGACGATGTCGTGCTGCATGACGGCAGAAAGTGTCCTTCCAGTGGCCATATCGACTCCGGCACCGATGGCGCCCTGATGCAGATTGGCCTTTCCGCCGGAACGACGCGTTGGCAAACGCATCATGGCCATGACCGGCACGCCGCGAAAGACGATCACCCGGATATCGGGCACGCCCTCGGGCGCGATCGGATACAGTGCCGGGTCGGTACGCACCAGTTCTTCAATCAGGGCAGCGTCCAACTGTCCGCCCAGGGAGTACATTCCGGCGAGAATGCCGGAAACGTGGTACTGGATATCAGCCATCGACAACAGGCTTCCACCGGGCGTGATCCATTCCTTTCCACGCCGGCCAAGCGTCACCAGGACGCCGTCGCCGCCGGTTCCGGTGGCCGGCTTGATGGCGAACTCATCAAGAGTGCGCAGACGGCGTGCGAGGGCCCCGGCCTGGTACTGACCACGAACGATACCGAGCTGGTCGGGAACGGCGATGCCATGAGCCTTGAGCCGCGCCTTGCAGAGGATCTTGTCATCGACCAGGGGGTAGAGGTGACGCGGGTTGTGTTCCAGCACGAACCGCGCGTTTCGCGCATTGATGCCGAGCACGCCGGCCGCCCTCAGCTTGCGAACAATCGAGATCACAGTTCCCTGGCCAATCGGCGGAATCGAATCAGCTCGGAGAGTCGGTAGCCCGAGTACCTTCCCATCAGCAGGGTGAGGCCGAGCACAGTCAGCAGAAGCTCGGGAAAAACGAAAACCAGGTGCCCGACGATTTCTAGAGTCATCATGTAGAACGCCAGGCTGGCGATCACGGCAGTACCCGCTGCCTCGATCAGTGCCTCGTGGGCGCCCCGCTCCTCCCACACGATGGACATGCGCTCGATGACCATGGCCATGATAACCATTGGAAACAGGCCGACTGACAGACCCACGTCCCAACCAAGTTGATGGCTCAGGAGGCTCAGGGCAACCATCAATGCGACAACGATAATGAGCACGGCAGTCAGACGGGGCACCAGCAGAAGGCGCAGTCGTTCGAGGTAGAACCTCAGCAACAGCCCGGCGCCCACAACAACCGCAAACAACACAAGTCCGCCGATCAGTCCCGTTTCCCGAAATGCCAGCGCAATCAGCACCGGCATGAACGTTCCGAAGGAGCGCAATCCAACGAGGTTGCGCATCAATACCATGATGAAGCCGCCCACGGGCACAAGCAAAAGGACGGCGTAAACCGTCTGAGCCTGTACCGGAAGGTCGAGAAGACTGAACGCCGCAGGCCATGCGCCATGCCTCGTGGCTCGCTCTTCCGCAAGGTCGATGGCGCCCAACTCATTGCGGCGGATCGACCAACTCAGATCAATCAGTTCAGCCCCCTCGACTGACACGACAGGCCGTTCGCCACGCCACCAGATCAGGAAGTTGTCCGGAAGGCCCTGTTGCCCCGTGCCCGGGTCAAAAAACAGCCATTGACGGCCGTTATGGACTGCGAGCAGGCGTTCGGGCCGCGCCCGACGTTCAGTCTGAGTCAATGGGAAGCCGTTGACCTGCTCTGTTGGAATGCGGGCGCCGGCCAGCAGGGTTCTGGCGATGCGGACCGGGTTGTTTCGGTACTCCGGACTGTTCAGGAACAGGGCCATCTCCTCGCTCGGAGACGGGCTATTAATGCGTGCCACCATCTCCGCGGCAAAAGAAGCGATATCTGCTGATTGGCGACGAACATCGTCGACAATCGCCTGCATGGCCGTGTCGAAGGGTTCTGAAAGACTGGGGATTTCAGGATAGGCTGGAGTGGGCGCGAACGGTTCGCGGCCGCGGTCGATGTAGAAAACCCCGCTGTAATAGAGCAGTTGTCGCTGGCTGGCGCGTCGCACGGCCCAGCGTGCACTCCGATTCCACCGATCAGCCTCAGTTGTCAGACCATAGCCTCGTGAAATGAAATTCTCGCGCAGCAAGCTCAGGCCTGGCGTCACCGCCGGCAGCGACAGTTCAACCTTGACCGGTCCGGCCTCGGGAAGGACTACTAGCCGGGCCTCTGCGGTCCAGGACTCTTCAATTTGGCCGGGCTTGAGCGGGTAACCCAAAGCGAGATGCTTGTAAGCGACCAGAGCGAGGCCAGCCGCAATCAGAAGCAGGCTGACGATCAGCCAGTGAACGGAGCGGGTCATCCGCCCTCATCCGCTGACAGACATTGCGGGGGAAACAGAAATGTTTGCCCGCTATCGATCAACGCATATCCTTCCAGCGCACTGCGGCCAAGAAGCAGTGGGTAAATGAAATTACTGCGATCGATCAGGTTGACCTCGACTTCCCTGCGCTGATCGCCAATACAAATCGGCATTTTTACTACCGGCCGACGCTGATGCTCACCGCTGTGGCGGACTATGCGTACATTACGCACAAGCGGCTTTTCCAGTGTTACCCGCCCCTCGGTTTCAGGATCGGTCACCGTGAACCGTATCCAGCACTCCCCATCACGGCGGAACCGCTCGATACCGGTCGCATCAAGAGAGGAATTGGCCGCCCCGGAGTCGAGTTTGGCCTTCATGGAGAGCTTTCCGTCAAGCAGTTCGACTCGTTCGACCCAACCGAAAACCTCAAGCTGGTATTGCTCGGGTTCACCGGCGCCAGCCTTGCCGGCACAGGCAAGCAACGGCAGCAAAAGCAGCACCCCTTTCATGCAAAACAGTCGATGCAGATTCATGGACTAGCACTGGTGCTCTATGACGGAATGATGAATTATAGCAATCCGACAGGATTCATTAACCTCCTGAACAAACGGCTTTTTCGACGACAACATGACGCTCACAAAGATTAGCCCCGCAACCTCGAGAAGCTAC
>SKXY01000232.1 GCA_007128175.1 Wenzhouxiangella sp.
AACTGCCAGGCCCACCTCGGCCACATCTTCGATGACGGCCCGCCACCAACCGGCAAACGCTACTGCATCAACTCGGTGGCGTTGACGTTCAGGCCTGCGACGGAAAAGTAGATTTCAGACCAGGCCGTTTTCGATGACAACGTCCCTCACCCCACCAGGATGCCCGCCCAGGCGGCGTTGAGCAGGGAGACGATGGTGCCGCCGAGGACGGCCTTGAGGCCAAGCTGGGCGATGTGCGGCCGCCGCGAGGGAGCGATCCCGCCGATGCCACCGATCTGGATGGCGATGGAGGCGAAGTTGGCGAAACCGCACAGGGCATAGGTGGCAATCAGCACCGAACGCTCCGACAGGTTCGCCTGCATCTCGGTCAGGGCGACGTAGGCGACAAATTCGTTGGCCACCACCTTCTGGCCAATCAGCCTGCCGACCGCCACCGCTTCATCGTGCGGGACGCCGGCCAGCAGCGCCAGCGGCGCGCCGATCCAGCCCAGTATCAGGGCCAGATCCAGCGACTGGCCCAGCAACTCCTCCAGCCCGCTCACGCTGCCGAACCACCCCAGCGGCCAGTTGATCATGGCGATCAATGCCAGGAAAGCCAGCAGCATTGCACCGACGTTCAATGCCAGCTTCAAGCCCTCGCCAGCGCCGCCCGCAGCCGCCTCGATCAGGTTCGTGTGCGGCCGGTCGACCGCCACGTGCACGGCACCCACCGTCTCCGACTCGCCGGTCTCGGGAAGCATGAGCTTGGCTACCACCAGGGTGGCCGGGGCCGCCATGATCGAAGCGGAAATCAGGTGCTTGGCGAAATAGGCCTGCTCGACCGGATCGCCTCCGCCGAGCAATATCACGTAGGCGGCCAGCACCCCGCCGGCAATGGTCGCCATGCCTCCGGTCATCAACGCGAACAACTCCGAGCGGGTCATGCCGGAGATGAACGGTCGCACCACCAGCGGCGCTTCGGTCTGGCCAACGAACACGTTGGCCGCCGTGGCCAGCGATTCCGAACCCGATGCCTTCATCAAGCGTGTCATGACCCAGGCCATGGCCTCGACGATTTTCTGCATCAGCCCCAGGTGATACAGACAGGCCATCAGTGACGCGAAGAAGATGATGGTCGGCAGCACCTGGAAGGCGAAGACGAAACCAAAGGCCTCGGTATCGACCAACGGCCCGAACACGAACTCCGAGCCGGCACTGGTAAAGCCGATCAGGGTCACGAAGGCCTGGCCGATGCGATCGAACATCAGTTGGCCGAACGGCACCCACAACACGAAGATGGCCAGCAACAGTTGCAAGCCCAGGCCGACGGTTACGGTCTGCCAGGCCACGCGGCGACGGTTTTCGGAGAATGTCCAGGCAAGCAGCAACAGGGCGGCAATGCCTGCCAGGCCGGCAAGGATCTGCATCAAAAGCGAGGTATTCGGTTGGTAGCGCTTATTTTTATCATATGTGGCGCCGTTAACCGCGAGGTGGTACAAAATGCTTTTGCAGACACGGGACGTCGTGCATCGGCACTTCGAGCACGAACCGCCAGGGAAGGAATGGCCGAAATTTCCCGCAAAGTTCGTAATAGCCGGGTAACAAGAACAGTAACGCCGTCGGCACCGGAGCCGCCGCGGCATTGAACACTGCAACAAGGCATCAAACCGACAGTTTCTTCAGGAGGATCGACAATGTACTGGAAGACAATCGCAGGAATCTGCGCGCTTGGTCTGCTGACCGGCTGCCCGACCGCCGGCACCACCAGCCAGGTACGCGACAGCGGCTCGGGTGCCAGCGTCGCCGAGGCGCAGGCCGCCGAGTACGACGGCCCGCAGGCACGCATCGCCGTGGCACGTTTCGAAAACAAGGCTGGCAATACCGGACGCTGGTGGAACCAGTCCATCGGTGACGGCATGGCCGACATGCTGACCACTGCCCTGTTTCAGTCGGGACGGTTCATCGTGCTCGAACGCAGCGCCATCGACGACGTTCTGGCCGAGCAGGACCTGATCGCCAGCGGCCGGGTGCGCGAAGGTGCCACCACCGAGATCAACGAACTCGAAGATGCCGAGCTGCTGGTCGTCGCCGCGGTCACCGAGTTTTCGGAAGACTCCGGCGGCACGCGCGGCTCGGTGGGCGGCGGACGCCTGGGTCGCGTGATCGGCGGCATTGCCGGTGGTAGCAGTTCGGCGCACATGGCCATCGACCTTCGTATCATCGACACCAGTTCCGGACGCATCCTGGCTGCCACCAGCGTCGAGGGCGAAGCGCGTGATTTCGATATCGGCGGCGCCCTGGCCGGCTACACCAGCCGCCATTCCCTCGGCGGTGCGCTATCGAGCTGGGAAAACACCCCGCGCGAGAAAGCACTGCGCCAGGTGATCGGCGAAGCCGTGCAGGAGGTCGTTCGTCGCACACCGCAACAGTACTACCGCCACGGCGGCACACAGACCGCATCGGCCAATGGCGGCGGCCACCAGCAGGCCAGCGGCAACGGTGGCGGCAGCGGCGAACGCGTGGTCATTACCGCCGGCTCGCTCAACGTGCGCTCCGGCCCGTCGTCGGAAGGCTCGGTGCAGTTCAGCCTCAGCTCCGGCGCCATGGTCGACGTGCTGGCCCGTGCCGGTGACTGGGTTCAGATCGAGGATGACCAGGGTCGCACCGGCTGGGTCGCGGCGGAACACACCCTGGCGGTGCAGTAGCCGACTCAGGCCGGCAGGCCACCACGATCTTTAGCAAAAAGCCCCGCCAGGAACGGCGGGGCTTTTTGTTGCGCGGGTTCTGGCTCAGTTGAACTGGTCGCGCAGACCAGGCAACCATGGCTGTACCGACTGGCGCGCGCGCTCGGTCGCATTGAGCGAGGTGTATTCGATCTGCTCCAGCGGCGAGGTCCCGATCTCGCGCCCCAGATGAAGATCGAAGGTCCGTGCTTCGAGTTGAACGATCCAGGCGGTCTCATAGCGGTTGTAAAACTGCAACTCACGCGAACCCGCCGGCAGGGCGCGGGCCACCACCAGGTAGCGCACCCCGGCTTCGGCCGCGGGCCCGGCCAGTCCGGCCAGGTCGATCTCCTCGCCGTCGACGTACTGGCCGAAGTTGCCGATGAAGCGTTTGTCGACCAGAGGTGGCCGAGCACTGCGCAGAGCCTGTTCGATCTCGTGCGTCATCGGATCGGCGATGACCGGATCGCCGACGCCTACCACGGCGACACCGGTCGGGGGCTCTGGCTCGGCGGCCGGCTCGGGCGCGACCGACGCGACCTCCATGCCTTGTTCCGGTGCCGCTGGCGGCGACGCTTCACCATCTGTTGAAGCAGCTGCCGTTCGCGGCCCCTCAGCATCGATCAGTGCCTCGCCCGATCCGGATTCATCCCCGGCAACCTGCTCCGCTTCACCGTCCATGATCGATCCGGGGACGCCCGCTTGATCGGCTTGTGTCGGCACGTCGGTCAACCGCGCCTGGCCGGCCAGTGCGGTTTCTGTTTCTTCAGCCACTGCGGCCAGCTCTTCAGCTTCGTCTGCCGCAGCAATCTCGATGCCGGGCTCATCGGGTTCCGGTGTGACCGGCGGATTGGCGGACTCGCGCTCGACATCCGCCACCGTCTCGTCGTGATCGGAAAACAGGCCCGTCAACCGCTCCCAGTTCCCGTCATCCATGCGCGCCACGCCCAGGGCGATCATCACCAGCGAAGCGGTCAGCACCCCGAGCAGAGCAAACCGCCGACCGCGACCGGCACCCGAATCGCGCTCGACCGGAACCGTGGAGGGCGAGTGACCGCTTTCGGCCTGGAGGGTTTCGGTGGGCGAGGTCGCTCCGATCTCTCTCGTGTCGGCTGCGCCAGCGGAGTCAACCGCCGACTTCAATGCTGCGGTGGCCGCCGTTTCGGCAGGGGTCGGACCCGAATCGGAACGCTGGATCGGCCCGGTGTCTCCGGTCTTGAGCGGCGCCATGTCATTGAGCAATTCCCGGCAATCGGCGTAGCGCTCATCCGGCCTGGCCGCCAGCATGCGTGCAATGATGGTCACGACCCGTTTGTCGACCTTGCCCTCCAGGACCGACAGGTCGGGGAAACCCGGTCGCATGTAGGTGGCCAGCGTGGCCTTGAGATCGGTGTCGGCGATCAAACGCTGTCCGGTCAGCATTTCGTAATAGACCAGACCGAGCGCGAACATGTCGCCGCGGCAGTCGGGCTGGCCGCCGGTCAGGGCCTCCGGGGGCAGATAGCCGGGGGTTCCCATCAGGGTGGTCGAGCGATCATCGGCATCGGGATCGGCCGCCACGCAGGCGATGCCGAAATCGGTCAGCACCGCGCGCCCGCGGCGATCGAGCATGATATTGCCCGGCTTGACGTCGCGGTGGACGATATTCTCCTCGGCGGCAGCCGCCAGTGCCTCGGCCGACTGCTCGGTCACCCGACGCGCCATCTCCGGCGAGCACTGCCCTTCGCGAGCGATGAAGTCAGCCAGCGATTCGCCGTCGACGTACTCCATTACGAAGTAAGGTTTGCCCTCATGCTCGTCGGCGACAAATATCTGGGCGATATTGGGATGGTTGAGGGCGGCAACATTGCGCGCCTCGCGCAGGAAGCGCGCGACCACGATCTCGTCGCTGCTGAGCTCGTCGCTCAGACACTTGATGGCGATAAAGCGTTCGAGCTTGGGGTCAAGCGCCTTGTAGACCACGCCCATGCCGCCGCGGCCCAGCTCGCTGATGATATGGTATCGGCCGAGTGTCCGGGCCATGTCGTTTCCTCCTTCCCGCGTCTCCGCTCAGGGTGTCATGATGGGTCCGTGGGCACCCGGGTTCAGTGCCGGAAAGGCCAATATAGCCCACTAGCACCAGTCACCTCCAGCCGGCACCGATTGACCGCCCGGGGCTTCCCCCGTAGAGTGCCTGCAGCCGCCGGAATGCTTCAACCCTCTGCCGACGCCTGACCGAACATGAATCTTGCACAGACACCGCGGCTTGTCCCGACGGAGCAACCGAGACCATGACCCGCCGCAACACACGCCCGGCGGCTGGCCGGCCCGCACTCAGGTTGCGCGCACTCAGCCCGGCTCCGCTGGACTCCGAATGCAGCATACCGCCCGAGGGCCTGGTGATCGGGCGCGATCCCGATCAGGCCGACGTGGTGCTGTATTCCGCCCGCATCTCCCGTCAGCATTGTCGCATCCATGCCGTCGGCAAGGGCTGGGTGATCAAGGACCTGGATTCGACCAACGGCGTGTATGTCAACGGAAAACGCATCAAGAACGAAGGCATGCTGACGGTGGGCGACGTGATCGGCCTGGGACGTGCCGACCCACCCGATTTCGAACTCGTCACGGCGCGGGGCAACATGCGCAGCCTGACACTGCCGGCGGCCGAGCGCTGGACCATCGGTCGCGCCCTGGACTGCGACATCGCCCTGCCGGCCGATCCGACCATCAGCCAGCGCCATGCCGAGTTGCGCTACGAAAATGGCCAACTGACCATCCGGGATCTCGGCAGCCTCAACGGCATACGTATCGATGGCCGCAACTGCGGCCACAGGTCGGCACAGGCGCTCGAAAACGAGGAATGGCTGGAACTGGGCAACAGCCGCCTGGCCGTGCTGCACCTGGACAACGGGGGCCTGCTGGTTACCATCGCTGGCCGCTCCCCGGGGTTGAGAATGGAAACCCGCGGACTCGTCGATGCTCGTGCCGGAGTCGACGGACTGACTCTGACTATCGAACCCGGCCTGCTGACCGGGGTCCAGACGCATGATCGACACCGTGCCTCGGCACTGCTCGAACTGCTGGCCGGACGCCGGCCTCCCGACAACGGCAGCGTGCTTTATGACGAGATCCCGGTTGAAGCCACCCTGCATCGAAGGCGCCATCGCATCGGCCATGTCGATCTCCTCTCACCGCTCGATGCCGGGCTGACCGTCTGGCAGCACCTTCACTACACGGCTGAATTGCGCCTGCCCACCGACATGTCGCCGGACCGGCGCCAATCCCTGCTGGGCACCACCCTGGCCCAGCTCGGACTGGGACGGTTGCGCAACGTCAAGATCGGTCGGCTGGATGTCGCCCACAGGCGCCTGGTGGCGATCGCAGCCGAACTGGTCACCCGCCCCGTCCTGCTCTGTCTGGACCGGCCGCTGGACGGGCTGGACGAGGAGCAGTCGCACAACCTGCTGAGACGGCTGAAGCAACTGGCCCGTACCGGCACCACGGTCTTGGTAACGGGTGTCGAGCAGTCGACGGACAAGCGCATCGATCGCCTCATCGATATCGACGAGCAACCATCGGCCGAACACCCGGCAAGCCGCGGCGTTGCAAAAGTCGACGACAACGCACCGTCTCGCCACCGTGCCCATCTCAATCCCCACCGCATTCGCACCTTGCTGGCACGCCAGTTTCGCTTGCGCCTGTTCGATCCGGGCATGCTGGCCCTTTACCTGCTGCTGCCGGTGCTGCTGACACTGGCGGCCAGCGCGCTGGCCGGACCGTACCAGCCACTGGAAACGGTGATGATGATGGTGGC
>SKXY01000086.1 GCA_007128175.1 Wenzhouxiangella sp.
CCGCCAGCTTTCTGAACTGCTCCACCGACAGCGTCTCGGCGCGCGCACCCGGATCGATGCCGGCGGCTTCGATCCGTGCTCCATCGACCAGCCCCTTGAGGCTGTTTCTCAGCGTCTTGCGGCGCTGGCCGAAGGCGCGGCGGGTGACTTCGGCAAATACCGGCAACAGCGCACGATCCTCGTCGGTCAGGGGGTGGGGCACCAGGCGGACGATGGCCGAATCGACTTTCGGCGGCGGCCGGAAGGCGCCAGGCGGCACGGTGAAAAGACGGGTCATGTCACAGTGGAACGCGGCCATGACCGACAGCCGGCCGTACTGACGACTGCCGGGAGCCGCGACCATGCGATCGACGACCTCTTTTTGCAGCATGAAGTGCATGTCGACGATATCGGCTTGGGCTTCGAGCAGGTGAAACAGGATGGGCGTGGAAATGTTGTAGGGCAGGTTGCCGATGATGCGCAACGGCCGACCGAACGCCAGTTCGGTGAAGTCGACCTTGAGCACATCGGCTTGCACCACTTCCAGACCTTTCGGTTGCCCCAGCCTTTCAGACAGGATTGCGGCCAGGTCACGGTCAAGTTCGATTACGGTCAGGGCACCGGCTTTTTCCAGCACTGGCGCGGTCAGCACCCCTTCACCCGGTCCGATCTCGATCAGGTGGTCGCCGGGGCGCGGTGAAATGGCAGCGACCAGACGGTCGATGACGTTGGCATCATGCAGGAAATGCTGGCCGAAGCGTTTGCGCGGGCGGTGCCGATTCACGACTGACGCGCCGCCATCTGACGTGCCAGCGCCACGGCGGCAGTGAGACTGCCGCCGTCGGCCTGGCCGCTGCCGGCGATATCCAGCGCCGTGCCGTGATCGACCGAGGTGCGCACGAATGGCAGGCCGAGGGTGACATTGACAGCATGACCGAAGCCGACATGCTTGAGCACCGGCAACCCCTGATCGTGGTACATCGCCAGCACAGCATCGTACTGGCGCAAGTGGGTCGGCACGAAAGCGGTATCGGCGGGCAATGGTCCGCTCAGACGCATGCCGGCCGCCCGCTTGCGTTCAATGACTGGCGTGATCGTCTCGATTTCCTCGCGCCCCAGGTGCCCGTCCTCGCCGGCGTGCGGGTTGAGCCCCAGAACCGCGATATGCGGGTCGTGGATGGCAAAGCGATTAACCAGGTCGGCGTGAAGAATGTCCAGTGTGCTTTCCAGTCGCTCTGAGGTGATGGCTGCCGGCACGTCTTGCAGCGGCAGGTGAGTGGTGGCCAGCGCCACGCGCACATTGCCGGCCACCAGCATCATCACGACACGCTCCACCCCTGCCCGCGCGGCCAGAAATTCGGTGTGCCCGGAAAACCTGATGCCAGCATCGTTGATGACTCCCTTGTGCACCGGAGCGGTCACCAGACCGGATGCGTTGCCGTGCAGACAGTGATCGGCGGCAACGCGAAGGCAATCCAGCACGTAAGCGGCATTGGCCGCGTTCAGCACACCGGGTTGCTCGGGCTCACTCATCGTCACCGGCAGACAGCGCAGACCGCCGGTGGCATCGGCACTGATTTCGCCCAGTTCGATGATATCGACGGTACAACCGATTCGCTGTGCCGCCCTTGATACAAGACCCGGATCGGCGACCAGCACTACAGAGGGATCCTCGATGGCCAGGCGCACGGCCAACTCCGGCCCGATGCCGGCCGGCTCACCGGGCGTGAGCAGCAACGGCCCTTTCATCGCATCCGCTGTCCGCTTCTAAAGCCGCACGTCGACAAACGCTTCATTGCGCATCTGGCGCAGGTAGCGTTCAATCTCTTCCTCGGCTTTCTGCTCGTGCAGCATTTCGCGTGCTTCTGCACGCATTGCATCCGCGGTGCGATCGGCCTCGCGCGAATCGATGAACTTGACTATGTGCCAACCCGCCTGGCTCTGGAAAGGCTCGGACACTTCCTCGGGCCCAAGTTGCTCGAGAACCTGCTGAAAGCCCGTTCCGTAGCGACCGGAGGGGAACCAGTTGAGCATGCCGCCCAGGTTGGCGGAAGTTTCATCGGTCGAATAGCGCCGCGCCAGTTCGTCGAACTCTTCGCCATCGCGGATTCGAGCGTGGATGTCGTGGATGCGGTCCCGGGCTTGCTCCGGCGAGATCAGCTCGGTGGGCTCGATCATGATGTGTCGCGCACGGTATTCACGCACGATGACCTCGGAATGATCACGCACATCCTGCACTTGCAGGATGACGTACCCCGCCGGGGTCCGGATCGGCCCGGCCACCGTCCCGGGACTGCGACCCTCGATCTCGTCGGCAAACATCGGCGGCATTGCGTTGAGGTTTCGCCACCCCACGTCTCCGCCTTCCAGTGCATTCGGTCCCTGGGAATACGTGATCGCCGCCGCGGCAAAATCCATGCCCCCGCGAAGCTGCTCCAGAACCTCGTCGGCACGCGCTCTGGCATCGTTCACTTCGGTCGGGCTGGCCGCCTCGGGCACGTTGATGACGATCTGCGACAGCCGATACTCCGTACCCCCCAGGCGATCGGAGGCAAGCAGGATGTCTATTTCGGTTTCGGTGATTTCTTCCATCGACTGAACCACGCGCTGGCGCAGCCGGGAACTGAGCATTTCCTGACGCATGTCGTCGCGGAATTCCTCGAACTCGATACCGTCGGACTCCAGTGCCATGCGCAGCTGACTCAGCGTGAGGTTATTGTTGGCGGCCACCTGGTTCAGTGCCTGGTCGATGTCCGCATCCGAGACCCGGATACCGGTCTGTTCGGCACGCAGCACCTGGAGCCGATTCATGATCAGACGTTCGAGCATCTGCTCCTCGACGACGCTGCGCGCCGGCAATGACTCGCCGCGTGCCTGCACCTGCCGCTGGAGGTGGTTGATGGCCTCATCCAGTTCGCTCTTGAGGATCACGTCCTCCTCGACCAGGGCGATGATGCGATCGATCTCCTGTTCTGCGGCCGTTGCGGCCGAGAATGCCAGCAGACTGATGGTCAAGGCTGACAGTATCCGGATCATTGCTTGTTTCATGGCGATCATTGTGTCTCCGAGAGTGTCTTGCATTTCGTCAGGGGCGTTCCCTGAACAATTCGTATGGCATGCGACCGAGGCTGGCGAGGCCGCGCAATTCCAATTCGAGGAAGACCGACGTCTGCCGCTCGCCCTGGCGATCCCGCACATAGTCGCGGCCGGTCAACCGTAGGGCCCAGCAACAGCTTTCGTACTCGATACCGCCGAGCACCTCGAGCGTATCGTCGTCTTCGAACGAGTAGAGTACCCGACCGATCAGGTTGAGACGCTCGTTGACCGGATACCGGAAACGCGCGTCGGCCTGATCGACCTGGTCGCGCCGCATACGGTAACCGAGTGCCGCCTGGCCCGCATTGTTTCCACGGTAACTCAGACCAAGTCGCGCGACTTCGGTTTCACTGTTATCCGTATCCCATTGCAGACCGGCGGTCACCGCAAGGGTCTGCGACGGTCGCCAGGCCGCTTCTGCCACCGTGGCCGAAAGGCTGCGTTGTTCGATCTCCCGCTCGGGCAATTGCACGCGACGATCGCTGAAGTGAAATACCTGCCCCACGCTGCCCTCCAGCAGGCTCCGACCGTCAGCGCCATCGAGCAGGCGCGATGTCACCGCCACGGCAACCTGGTTGGCGTCGCCCTGACGATCGGCGCCGGTGAAACGATTGTGATGAAACAGCTGGCTGAAACCGAAAGTCAGATCGCGAGTGTCGAAATCCGGCAGATCATCCTGCTCGCGAAACGGCACGTACAGGTAGAAGATCCGCGGCTCGAGCGTCTGGGTACGCTCGGCAGTCGCCGCTCGTTCAAACATCAGGCCGGCATCGACGCTGGCGATGGGCAAGGTCCGTCCCACACTGCTGACATCGGCTCCGGAGAGTGCATAACGAGTCGCACGCAGCCCCAGCTCGGGCCGCACGAACCAACCCGGGGCCACCAGGTCGTAGCGCAGGCTTGGGTGGAGATCCAGGCGGGTGCCGGTCACACCAGCGTCACGATCGAAATGCACGAGCTCACTGTCAAGGTTCCATTCCACTCCAGCGCCCAGCGGCCGTCCCG
This sequence comes from Wenzhouxiangella sp., assembly GCA_007128175.1. Classification (GTDB taxonomy): domain Bacteria; phylum Pseudomonadota; class Gammaproteobacteria; order Xanthomonadales; family Wenzhouxiangellaceae; genus Wenzhouxiangella. The sequence continues at coordinate 4,081 of SKXY01000086.1, forward strand.
CAAGGAACACGGCGCGCGGCAAGCGACGGTAGGGCTCACGACCTGCGGCCACATTGGCGTCGAGCACCTGAAAGTCGTCTGCCATGACATCCAGCGTCCAGTCCTTTCCGCTGCCGCTGACGCTTGCGACCGAGCGCAGAAACTGGACCGAGGAATCGATCAGGTCGCTTCCCAGGTCGATGAAGTAATCGTCGTCGCTGGCACGTTTGAAATCGGCACGTGCACTCCAGCGCGGCGCCAGGCGTGCGCGGTAATCGAACTGCCCGTAGTACCGGGTCGAATCCGCGCGACGGTCGTCGGGCAGGATCTCGAGATCCAGCTGCCCGCGCTGACGCTCGCCGAGGAAGCGGTACTCGGTATCGAGCATGACACCACGCTTCTCTATCCAGCGCCCGGTGAACGTGGCGTCCCGGTTGGGCGCGATATTCCAGTACCACGGCACGCTGATATCGAACCCGTCACCTCCGGAGCGCCCGAAACGGGGGTACAGAAACCCGCTTTTGCGATCATCGGTGAGGGGAAAGGTCATCCACGGCGAGTAGAGTACCGGCACGCCCTTGAACTCCAGTCGGGCATGACGCGCCGTGCCCACCCCCCGGTCCAGCGCCAAGTCCACGCGCGAAGCCTTGAGCTGCCAGTCCGGACGGTCGGGATCGCAGGTGGTGAAATCGAACCGCTCGAGTCGGGCGAGCCCAGGCTCGACCATCGCCACTGTATCGGCACTGCCCGAGCCATCGTGGCCGACCAGGCGATAGACCACCTGGTCGAACCGACCGGTGCCGTCGTCCACATCGTAATGGGCGCGCGCCGCTTCCAGCTGAATGAGGGCATCCGTGTAGCGCAGCCACACCGGAATATCGACCAGACGGGATTGCGGGTCGAAGAGCAGTTCGTCAGTCTCGAGCAACTGGTCGAACTGCATCAATCGCACATCGCCGGCAAAACGCACCGGCTCACCGGAAGGGGCACGGTAGTCCGCCGCCATGATCTGGCTTTCGGCCACCGGTTCGCGGGGCGTCATTTCGGCGGCTTCGTGCGGCGGGGCGCACCAGCCTGGCCGCTCACTCGGCGACAGGGCCTTGGCCGGCGACGACCACGGCAGACAGCAGACCACGACAATGGCACAAAAACGGAGCAAGCGGACTTCCGGAACGGAGACAGCCGGGTATGGTCGCGCAGAAGCGATCAGGGATCAATCCTCCCGGCCAAGAAAACGGGCCCGCCGGGCGGCGGACCAATCGGCCATATCAGCGGCTTTTGCGTGCAGGCATTCGATATCACCCCCGCAGTCAGCCTCGAGCAATTCGGCAAATGCCGCCACACCGGCCTCGTAGGTGGCCACTGAAGCGAGATGGGCATTATTGACATCGCGCGCCAGCCACCCCTGGTAGCGGTCGGTGCCTTGTTCATGACTGAAGGCCGCGATGCGATCGCGCAAGCGCTCGAACGTCGCCTGTTTGCCGGCCGCCATTTCCGGTTCCGGCAAGTCAGTGGTATACAACTCGACCAATTCGGCCCGCGCCTCCAGCAACAAGCCGATGAAGGCCTCGTGACGAAGCTGATCCGCCTCCCACTGCGCCAGGCGCTCGTTTTCGCCGCGCGAGCGCAGCCAGCGCCGCACGCCCTCGCGCTCGATGAGGCGAGCGTAAGCCTCGTTGAACGCGGTATCATCGCGCACGAAGAGTTTTTCATGGGCCAGTTCGTGGAAGATCAGCCCGGCCAGCCAGGTGTCGTCATAAGCCAGCATGGTATTGAGCACGGGGTCTGCGAACCAGCCCAGGGTCGAATAGGCCACCGCGGGCACCACCGCCACATCGTAGTTGCGATCAGCCAGTCGAAGGGCCTGGCGATCGGCGGCCGCTTCGCGGAAATAACCGCGGTAGGCAAGGCAACCGACGAAGGGGTAGCACCAGGTCCTGGGCTGCATGGAAAAGCGAGGCGTGGCGACCACGTTCCAGACCACTGCCTCGCGCTCCAGGTCGGCATAGTAGGTATAGGACGGGCTGTCGGGCAGCGCCAACTCGGCCATGGCGAATTCGCGCACTTCGAGCGCGGTTTTCAGGCGAGCACGCAGTGCGTCTGGAATGTCGGGATCGGCCAGCAGTCGATCGACGGGTTCGCGCTTGCACAGCATCTCGATTTGTCCGACCGCCGCCTGCCCGTACCAGCCGACCGTGGCACAGCCGCCCAGCCACAGCACACACAGTACGAGGAAAGCGAACTTGAACAGCAACTGGTATCTCGACGAGGAATTCTGGCGCACTTTCGGTCCGCTGATGTTCAACTCCGACACCTTCGCCCGCGGCGAGGAAGAGATAGAGCAATTGGCCGCGCTGCTCGACACCCCGTCCGGCCACGTGCTTGACCTGGGCGCCGGCCCCGGCCGTCACAGCCTGCCG
>SKXY01000144.1 GCA_007128175.1 Wenzhouxiangella sp.
GAAGGTGTACATCTCCTTCTCGACCACATCCGTGGCCTGACCAATGGCGCGGGTGAAGACTTCGGTCCGCTCGAGCACCGGGACACGAATCTCGTGGAAATCGTAGGCGGCGAAAATGGACGATACCTGCTGATCCAGCCAGCGCCACAATGGCGAGTGCTCTGGCAGGATGTCGTGCATGCCGCGAATCGACTGGATGTTCTTCATGATTTGCCTTCAATACGGAATGAGCCCGCCGTTGGCGGGCTCGTTGAACTCTCCTTGAAAACGCGGAGCCGGTGTTGCCGGTCAGCGCTCCACGTCACCGTCAGCAAGAAGCCTCAAGCGCGCCACATCACCACGATCATGACCATCGAAGGTCACGACCTCATCGGCGAGCATCAGACGAACGGCACTGGCTCGCCCCAGCAAAAGCTGAAACGGTGCCTCACCCCGGTAGGTGCGGTTCTGGCCGGCACGCAGAAGATCGTACTCCAGGCGCTCACCGTCTGCCGCGTGTATTTCCACCCAGGAGTCTTCGAGCAACTCCACCGACAATTCCATGATCGCCACATCGTCCTGGTCGCCCCCGACTTCGAGCAGCTCGACGGCGGGCAACAGCAAATCTTGCGCCCGGGCATCCTCTGCACGTTCACTCTCACGAAGTGGACGAACAGCCGCCAGCGGAAGCGCGGAAGCCGATACATGGCCAACGTCGTTGGAGTCCTGCCGTGCATCCGACTCTTCCAGGGCCAGGGCCCGTGCGATACGACCGCGATTGGGGCGATCGCCGCCGTTGTGTTCATCAGTGATCGAAGGCTCACTGTGCTCCGCCACCGGATTGCGCTCCATTATTCTCGAACCGCCCTCAATGAAGAAGTAAAGCAAAGGAGGAACAATTACTGTAGTAACAAGAACATATGTTGCAATCCTCAAGTAACGCTCAAACTTCCAGCCTTGATCACTGACAGGAAGCACCTTGCGCAGTTCGGGTGGAGCGTCGCCATCATCAGCCGCTGCCAGCAGCGACGACGGATCGAGACCCAGCAGCCGCGCGTAATTGATAACGTAGCCCCGGCGGTAAAGCGGAGACAATCGCTCCACCCGGCCATGCTCGATATCCTCGATGGTCATGCCGGGCAGACGCAATTGACGACTGATCTCGTCAATTTCCTTTCCGGCTTTGATTCGGGCCTGGCGCAGCTCCCCTCCTATCCACGCGTAAGTACCGGCCTCTTCCTTACTGGTTTCGCTGGTTGTTTCAGTCATCGTCTTGTACTTGTGTTCTCAGTTCTCTGGCTTCCCGGGAATCGGGATAGCGCTCCTCCAGAATGCTGCTGTAGTGCCTCGCTTCACTGACATTGCCCAGGCTGGACTCGACCCGGAAGCCGAGCAACAGCGCGCCGGGCTCGGTTGTTCCGGTGGCTTCGAAGCGTTGCAGGAAGGCACGTGCCCTGAAGGCATCATCTTGCTGGTAGTAGAGCTGCGCGAGGTGGTAGAGCGCTCCGGGCAGTTCCGGATCGATATCCAGGGCGCTGCGCAAATGGTGTTCGGCGCGTTCATACTCACCGGAGCGACGGGCACAGGCCCCGGCATTGAGCTTCGCGACTTCAGGAGTGGCGTAAAAGGGATCGAGCAGGGCTCGCTCGAACACGTCCTCGGCATCGGCGTAGTCGCCCCGGCGGCACCGAAAGACGGCATAACTGTTCAGGGTCGCACCATCGTTTGGAGCATGCCGAAGTGCCTGACGATAATGCCGCTCGGCCTGGGAGGTATTGCCGATTTCCTCGTAGATCATTGCCAGCGTAACGATCGCCGGGACGTGCGCGGAATCATGACGCAAGGCAGTGTTGAGCTTCTCCATGGCAATCTGCAACTCGCCACGCTCGAGATAACCGATCCCAAGCCGGGTATTGACCTCCGCGGCGCGCACCGGGCTGACCCGATCCATGCCGGCCCGGGTCGTCGGTCCGGTATCCGGGCTCGTGGCGCAACCGGTCAGCACCAGCCCGACCAACATCGCAACCAGGAGACCGGCCGTTCGACTCATGAAGCTACCGCCTGCCTTGCCAGCTGCTGCTGGACCAGTTGACGTCGCTGGCTGGGTGTGAGCAACTTTCCGACCAGTTGCCCGCAGGCGGCATCGATATCCTCACCGCGAGTCTTGCGAACCGTGGTGATCAACCCGGCCGCCCGGGTGATCTTCTGAAATTCGTAAATCGCCTCGTCACTGGAGCAACGAAACGGTGTGCCGGGAAATGGATTGAAGGGAATGAGGTTGATCTTGCACGGCAGGCAACTCAGGCGCCGCACCAGTGCACGGGCGTGCTCAGGGCGGTCATTGACACCTTCAATCATGGTGTATTCGAAGGTGACCGAGCGGCGATGATTGCCAGCCGTGTAGCGCTTGCATGCCGCAATCAAGTCTTCAACCGGATACTTGCGATTGAGTGGCACCAGCCGGGAACGCAACTCGTTCTCCGCCGCATGCAGGGACACGGCCAGGGCGAATTCGACGCCCTCGCTCATGCTGTCGATGCCGGGAATGACACCGGCGGTGGAAATGGTGACCCGGCGCGACGCCAGGCCGTAGGCCAGATCGTCTCTGAGAATGCCGAGCGCGGGGCGGACCGCTTCGAGATTGAGCATCGGCTCGCCCATGCCCATGAAGACGACATTGGTAATCCGTCGTTGTCCATGGCGCTCGTGACCCAACGTCGTGGCCGCCAGCCAGACTTGCCCGACAATTTCCGCCGCGGTGAGGTTGCGACTGAAACCCTGCGTGGCCGTCGAGCAGAAGGTGCAGTTGAGCATGCAGCCAACCTGGGAGGAAATGCACAGGGTGCCGCGGCTGGGCTCGGGGATGTAAACGGTCTCGACAGCATTGCCACCCTCGGTGGCCATCAGCCACTTGACCGTGCCATCCTCCGAACATTGCTCGCTGATGATGCGGGGCGGCTCGATCTTCGCACGCTCGGCCAGTCGCTGGCGCAGGGCCAGCGACAGGTCGGTCATCTCGTCGTAATCAGTGACGGCTCGCTGGTGAATCCACTGGAGCATCTGTCGAGCACGAAAAGGCTTCTCGCCCAAATCGACGAAAAACCGCTCCAGACCGCTCCGGTCCAATCCCAGCAAATTGACTTTTTCTTCAGGCCCTGCGGGCATTTGCGATAATTCTCTGATAATTACCGTGAGTATATCTCATCATCACCAAAAAAGAAGGCGATTTCCTCTTTTGCGGTTTCTTCGGCATCCGAGCCATGCACCGCATTGGCATCGATTCCCGTGGCAAAGTCGGCACGAATGGTGCCCGGGGCGGCCTGGCGGGGATCGGTCGCTCCCATCAGTTCCCGGTTGCGGGCGATGGCGTCATCCCCTTCCAGCACCTGGATCATGACCGGACCGGAGGTCATGAACTCTACCAGATCACCGAAGAAAGGCCGCTCGCGGTGAACAGCGTAGAATCCCTCGGCTTCCTCGCGCGAGAGGTGCTTCATGCGGGCTGCCACGATCTTGAGCCCGGCGCGCTCGAAACGGGTGTAAATCTCGCCGATGACATTCTTGGAGACGGCATCAGGCTTGATGATGGAAAGCGTGCGCTGCATGGATACTCCTTAAAAGATTGAATTTGCTGGGTACTGAAAACGGAAATCAAGAACGGCCGGCACTCCCCCGAAAGCTCGAGCCGCTGCGAGCCCGACCCTGGCCCCCAAGGCTGGAAAAAGGGTTTGTGCACGAGTCGCGCATTGTATACGGGATGTCGGGCAACTTCTATCCTGTAATTCCGTGAAGCCGCTCACAGTAACGGCATTTCGGGGACGCCAGACGGTCCCACAGCGGGCCTCGCTGGGCTAGACTCGCAGCATCGTCAGGAATTCTTCAGATGCCCTCCATCCGTCACTGTTGCAATCCGAAGCTTGTCTCTAGTCACTGGTCCAGGCTCATCGGGACAGGCTCAAAATGAACGATCAGCGAGAGAATTTGCTGGGCTGGCACCTGCTTTCCGGCATGGCGCTGTTGCTCATACTTTTTCTCCTCGGCTGGAGCATCCTCGACGAGGCCCGATTTGCCTCGGAACGAATCGGTGTCTACATCAGCGAAAGCGATGACGGCATCCTTATTGACGCAATCGAACCAAACCTGCCGGCCGAGGACGCCGGGGCCCGCCCTGGCGATTTGGTCATCACCGTCGAAAACGAACCCGTCACGGATTTCAGCTCGCTCTCTGATCTGTTCGAACGCCACCACCGGCCGGGCCACCCCCTTGCCATCACCGTGCTGCGGGATGACCGCGAGATTCAACTCGAACTCGTTCCCGGGACGCCCCCGGACCTGGTCCGCCTTCTGGGCCAGCTGGTGCTGGTCGCGGCTTACCTTGGGCTTGCAGCCCTGGCGTTTCGCCATCAGCGAAAGGACCTTCGTGCGCGCCTGTTGATGGTGTTCGTCGGATTGGTGGCGATCGAAATGGCCTTGCCCGCCGGGTACATGCTGGGTGAGACCGGGACCTTGCTGATTGCCCTGGCATGGATGGGAATGACCGGAATCCAGATCGCTGTCGAACTCCACCTGGTCAGCCTGATTCCCGAACGGCTGCGATTACTGGTCAGGCACCGTGCCATCGTCCCGGGGTTCTACCTGCTCGGCGCACTCGTCAGCCTCGGACTGATTTCAACCATCCTCTACCAGTGGCAAACCAACGGCATAATCTATTCGAGTCTGTTGCTGAACCTGCAGACAGGGATACTGCTCGCATGGGCCGTCGTGGTTCCCTCCATTCTGGCCTGGCAGGCCTGGCAGGCGAATACGCCCCGGGGACGCAATCAAGCCATGCTGGTGCTCATCGGGCTTTTGCCCTGGGTAATCTACATCGGTGTGTCGAGCCTGTGGAGCGGTTGGGTTGACCTCGACCCCGGACTGGCCACACAGGCAGAAAACTTTGCTCTGCTGTTTTTCCCCGCTGCGGTATTCGTCGCCATTTTCCGATTCGGCTTGTTCGATATCGAACAGATCGTTCGCCGGGGTGTGGTTTACAGCGTTGTCGCGGCCCTTGCGCTCATCATTCTCTACATGCTGCTTACTGCTGCATTGCCTTGGTTCACGCAAACCCTCGGCGAGGAGTTCGGGCTGTGGCTGGTGACCGGCATCGCCGTCATCTGCGGCATTCTCTTTCGCCCGCTGCGCACCGCGGTCGAACGCCTGGTCGAACATGGCCTGTTCCCGGAGCGCCGCGTGTTGCGCAAGCGCCTTATCGAAATTGCTGCATCGCTGTCCCAGCAATCCAGCATGAAGGACTTGCTCGAACGGCTCGCCTGGCAGACCCGCGAGACCCTGGACCTGGCCTGGACGGCCGTGGTGACGATTGACCAGCAAGGCATCGAACACCGCAGCGCATTCAGCGAAGGAATCGGCCAAAGGCGCTGCAAGGACCTGGCTCATCTTCTCGGTACCGAGTCCCCCGTCTTCCTCCATTTGTCGCGTAGCAAGCGCCCGATCGGCATCCGTCGACTCCACCGCCATCTCGGCAACCAGGCCCATGCGCTGGAGCGCATTGGTGCCGAAGTGCTCGTCCCCCTTTACTTTCAGCGCCGCATGATCGGCATCCTGTGCCTGTCGAACAAGCGGAGCGGGGAACTGTTCGCACGCGAGGAACTGGAACTGCTCGATCTGTTTTCACACCAGGTCGCGGCAAGCTTCGAGAACCTGAGACTGTTCCAGGATGCCACATACGAAGAGCTGACCGGACTGCTCCGACGCGAGGCGGTGATGCGCCAGCTTCAGGCCGAAAGCGCACGCGCTGTTCGCAGTGCGCGGCCACTGAGCGTTTTCATGATCGACATCGACCATTTCAAGCCCATCAACGATGTCCACGGCCACCTGTTCGGTGACCTGATTCTCCAGCGCGTGGCCGAAGTGATGCATGACAGTGTTCGCGCCGTCGATTCGCTCGGCCGATACGGTGGAGAGGAATTTCTTCTGATCGCGCCAGATACCGACACCGACGGCGCACGTCTACTGGCCTCCAAGCTGCGCCAGGCCGTCTACGATCTCGAATTCACGGCACCTGATGGGGATTCTCTGGTGCGCGTAACCGTCTCGATCGGCTTTTCGACCTCCAGAGCGGTCCAGACCGACCCGGAGAAACTGGTCAGGGAATTACTTTCCCAGGCAGACAAGGCGGTCTATGCCGCAAAGCACAGCGGACGAAACCGGATCAAGGAATTCACCGAAACCACGAACGCATCTGACTCCAGCTCCATTCGACCAGGCTGAAGCCCGATTGATTTCCGAATTGGACTTGACGAGATTCGATTCTGCAGGGACAATACTCGGCTTCCAATCCCCGGTAGCTCAGCTGGTTAGAGCGGGTGACTGTTAATCACTAGGTCGTTGGTTCGAATCCGACCCGGGGAGCCAGATAAATCAAGGCCTTGCGAGTGTTTCGGCACCGC
>SKXY01000070.1 GCA_007128175.1 Wenzhouxiangella sp.
CCGGCCAGGGATTGGCGCGGCAGAACTCGGGAATGGAGGCGATCTCGCCGTTATTGGTCAATGGCGTGATCGAAGCGATGCGCTCGTCGCTGGCCGCGCAGCGCTCGATTGCCTCCAGCCAGCCAACGGTGACCTCGGTATCGGCATTGAGCAGCACCACGTCGGCATCGCCGGCCAGCGCCATGCCCAGGTTCGCCGTCGCCACGAAGCCGAGGTTGCTTTCGTTGCGGACCCGGTACCATTGTTGCGGCTGGCGATCGAGTATTCGTTCCACCCCCGGATCATCCGAGGCATCGTCAATGATCACCACCGGCGTGTCATCGCCGACGGTAGCCGCCAGCGCAGCCAGACAACGTGCGGTTTCATCCGGTGCATTGAATATCGGAACGACGATTGCCGTCACGACTGTCTCCACTCGTGTTCCAGGCGCACCATGCCCAGCTCACGCGTCCGGCCGCTGACGGTGAATTCCTGCTCGGTTGTATCGTGCACACGCAGCCCTTCAGGGTCCAGTGCGTGCGCACGAACGGCATAACCGCCGGGCAACAGGTTCAGTGACGGGAAGTGCAGTTCCACTTCGTAGTCGCCGTTATCGCCGACCACCAGTTCCAGACCATCATGATCGCTGGCCACGCCGTAGACCGGCGTGCCGTCGGCACGAACCAGCCCGACCAGCACCACCGGGGGCCGGCCATCCGGTGACCGCAACCGCAGACCAACGGTCAGCGACTGGCCAATCTCCAGGACCGGGCTGGCGGACTCCTGCCCGGGAAACTCCATAGCGGTCACGCGGTAAAGCGTGCCGGATTCGCGCTGCTGTCGGACGTCGGTTTCGGCTGCATCCTTGCGTTCGTGCCAGGCCAAGTAGGACTGGGTCACATCAAACACGTCCCCGCTGGCCCGAACCTGTCCCCCATCCAGCCAGATGGCATGCCGGCAAAGCTTTTGCACCTGGTACATGTTGTGCGAAACCATCAGCAGGGTGCCGCCGTCGGCGAGGTAGTTCTCGATCCAGCGAATACACTTCTTCTGGAACGATTCGTCGCCGACGGCCAGCACCTCGTCGGTGATGAGCAGGTCCGGACGCACGGCGGCGACCACAGCGAATCCCAGCCGCACAACCATGCCGGAGGAATAGTGCTTGACCGGCTCGTGGATCGAGTCGCCGATATCGGCGAAGGCCAGGATATCGTCGAGCCGCTCTTCCACCTGCTCGGGCGACAAGCCCAGGAATGCCGCATTCATGTGCAGGTTGTTCAGGCCCGAGTATTCCACATCGAAGCCGGCGCCCAGTTCGAGCAGGGCCGCGGTCGTCCCGCGGCTTTCGATGACGCCGGCAGTCGGCGCCAGCACGCCGGTGACGATCTTGAGCAGCGTGGACTTGCCCGCACCGTTGCCACCGATCACGGCCATGGACTCGCCCTTCGGCACCTCAAAACTGATGTCTTCCAGCACCCCGGTTCCGCCGGATGCCGAACCACGCCAAAGCAACTGCAGAAATGCCCGGAACCGCTGCCCGGCCTGCACGGTCGGCGGGTAAACCTTGGAAACGCCTTCCAGCTTGAGCAGCGGCACGGTCACAGGAAGTCCTCGAAAAACGGACTCAGTCGTCGGAACAGGCGCCACCCCAGCCACAGCACCAGCAATGCTCCGGCAGCCATGACCAGCAACGACCAGTCCGGCAGCAGGTCCCGCCACAACAGCGGTGCACGTATCTGTTCCATCCACCACGTCATGGGATTGAGATTAAGCCAGCGCGCATACTGATCGGGCAGCATCTGCGGCGCGTACAGTATGGGCGTGAGAAAGAACCAGAACATGAACAGGGTCGGCAGGGCCTGTTCGAGATCACGCACGAATACCTGGACCGCGGCCAGCCCCATGCCAAGCCCCAGCGCTAACACGTAGAGGGTCAGCAGGGTAACAACGACGGTGGGAAGACCGGCAAAGTGCAACGGCGTACCCAGTACGTGCAGGGCCAGCAGTACAGCCAGGTAGCCCACCATGTGCAGCAGAAAAGCCGAGGTGACCGAGGAGATCACCAGCAGCTCGCGGCGAATGGCGACTTTCGATATCAGCGAAGAATGTTCGAGTATGGAACGCGAGCCCCGCAGCACGGCCTCGGAAAAGGCCAGCCATGGCCAAAGTGCCACGGCCAGCCAGGCCACGAAGGGAATATCCAGCCCCTCGGGGACGCGGGCCTGAAAGATGACCCCGAACACGAACCCGTAGACCGCCAACAACAGCAGCGGCGTGAGGATCAGCCAGATCCACCCGCTAGCGCTGCCGATGAAGCGTGAGCGGATATCCCGCAGCACCAGGGCTGCGAGAAGATGGCGCCCCTCCCTGGTCACACGCCGGGAATCAGTCCGAATCCATCGTGGTGCCGATATCCTCGGCGGTAAAGGCACCGTCGTCAGTCAGGCCGTAACGGGCCAGAAGAGAGGCAACTGCACCATCGGCAAATTCGGCCGGTGCATCGTGGAATGAACGAAACAGGCGTTCGACCACCCTGGCGTGATGGTTTTCACGCGCGCGTCGCTCGGCGATCGGCTGGGCTTCCTCCCAGCTCATTTCCTCACGCTCATTGACGCGTACGAGCATGGTGATGTGCCAACCGAATCTTGACCGCACAGGCGCTGCCAACTCACCGGGCGGGGTTTCCTGCAATACCGCGGCAAGTTGCGGCACGATTTCGGTGGGCTTGACGTCACTCAGCAAACCGTTGTTCTCGCTCACTGAGGGATCGTCGCTGACTTCCTGGGCCACGACCTTGAAATCTTCACCGGCACTGAGTCGATCGTGCACTTCCAGGGCCTTGCGCATGATGTCGGTCTCGCTGTGTCCATCATCGTCGGCGATGAGGATATGCCGGAAGTCGATGGTCGGATCGTGGCGAAAGTCTCCCGGACGCGTCAGGTACATCTCGCGCGCCGCATCCTCGTAACTGTCGAGGTCAGCCGCATCGACATGGTGCTCCTGGTAGAGGGTGGCCAGATCCCTGAACAGGCGGTAGTGCAACCAGGCCCGTGCCTGCTCATCAACCAGGCCCTCTTCGGCCAGGGCCAACTCGGCCAGGTTGTGGGTGCGCAACAGGTTATCGAGTATGCGACCGATACGCTCGGGATGTTCCAGTACCCCGGCCCTGTCCTCCTCGGGCACACGATCACGCAGAAAGGCGTCGATATCGGCCTGGGTCAGGACAACTTCGCCCTGTGTAAGAAAGCGATCGGACTCGAATCCAACACACTGCTCCTTCGAAATCCGTTCGGCCTGAACGCTGGTGGCCGCAAATGCGGCCACCAGGGTCAGGCACAGGATGAAATATAACCTGCTCATCTTGTCGCCTTACTCCTTAAAAATAAACAATACTCAACTTCTGTCACGCGAAATATCATTGCGGCTCGTAGATCAGGCCACAGGTCGAGCTCTCGCAGAACATACTCGGCTCGATCTCATCCGGATGCGTGCCTTCCGGCGATGTCGTCGGAATAATATTGAAGTAGTACGTCCGTCCTGACTCCAGCTGACAATCCCGATCCGAGTTGGTACCTCCCCAGCGGAAACTGGAGCCACCGCCGGCCGTTGCCGCCTGTCGGGCGTAACAACCGGTCTCGGCCAGTACTGCATCGCCATGGAAGTCCCCTGGACAGCTGGAAATGGACACCAGCGTGGGTGTGGCCGTAGCGAACGTATCATGCTCGACGTTGATTCGCCCGGTCTTGTTCGAGGGCATATCGGTCGTGTCGATCTGGATAGCCAGGTAGGTTTCAGCGCTGCCATTGCGCCCAGCCAGACCAAGCCGTCGCGTCGTTCCGGTACCATCCCAGAACGGGTTGGACCAGATTCCGGGATTCCAGTTGCTGCAATCGCCTCCCCAGCCCTGGCCGTGGATGAAACGGCAACCGTTCGTAACGCGGGTCCAGCCGCTTGGGGGTGCCCGGTCGGCACATTCGGCCGATGACGAAATAGTCGCCGATCTCTGTACCCAGTTTGAATTACCCGCCGCATTGGAGCAACGCAGACGGAAAGTATAGCTGTCCGCGGCCAGCCCCGACAAGGTGACCTGGTTGTTGCTGCCGCTTGCACTCACTGATCCGTTCCACTGACTCACCGTCGGAGAACTCTCAGCCTCGCAGGCGGTCGCCGTACTGGAGGGCGTCCAGGTCAGAACCACTTCACCGGGTGCCGTCGATTCAGTCACGTTGGCCGAAAAACTTGGTGTAGATGGCGGGCTCTCGGGGTCTGCCTCGACCACCGCAACCTCCACACTTGACGACTCTTCTTCAAACCCTGCACCACAGATCACGTCCAGCGAGTAGGTGGTCGTACTCGCACTGCTGGGCACCGTTACCGTCGTCGCCCCCGAAAGACCGGCGGCTCCCGCCGACCAACCTGAAGGCAGCACCAGGGTGCACTCGTCAGCGCCGACGGAACTCCAGACAGCCTGGAAATTGTCGCCTGGCGCGACCGAGTCGGGAACCGCCACAAGCGGACTGACCGCAAGACCGACTCCGGTGCCAACACACTCTTCGAGACTGGCCAGCGTGACCCTCAGGTCGCCCGAGGAATCAATTGTGGCCTGGGACATGTCACAGAACACTTCGTTGTTGAGAACGAGTTGCTTGTCGGACGAAAACGCTGGATCCCCCGAAAACAAGAGCCCGAAAAGGGCCGTAAGCAGGAACAACTTAGGCAGTTTCATGTATCGAATTCCCGATCAACCAGAGAGGGTCAAAATGAAGTGACAGGCTATCCGCAAGTCGATTATTAGTACCTAAAGCGGACGTTAAAGTTCCATTAGAGACATAGCAGGTGGACTGAACCAAAAAAAGGGGCCACCCAGTGGATGGCCCCCATTTTTTCACACGAGCTGTATTCGTGCTGACTTCGATGATTCCGACTTAGTCGGAAGCCATATCGAAGCTGCGCGAACCGCGATGGTTGAAGGTACCACCGTAGTTCGACAGCACGCCACCCTCGAGTTCACCGTTGGTGTACGAAGTAGCCTGGAAGCCGATGACCGGCAGGCCTTCGACAACGGCGCCTTCGTTGGACTGCAGACTCTGGCGGCGCTCGCCAGCGTTCGGAACGGCCGACTCAGGCGGAATCTGCGCCAGATCGAAGCGCACCCAGCCAGCGTCGTACGGCAGCTCGAAGTTGGTGTAACCCAGCTGGGCAAAGTTGCCTTCACGCATGGGCTCCTTCAGGATCTCCGTGTACTCCGGCAGCGTACCGTCGCTGGAGAAGCGAACCACGTTGGCTTCCTTACAGAGCTGGAAGACCGGCACTTCATCAGCGGGCGGCGGCGGCGAAACGATCGGCGGACCGACTTCCGGCGCCGGCTCACGTTCTTCGCGGTCCCAGAAGCGATACGACAGATCTTCACAGGCCAGGTGCAGACCATCATCGGTCATGTGCCAGGTGCGAGTGAACGGCGGAATCGGCTCGTTCGGAACCACACCCGTACCGGAGTCCGTGTGGAAGCGCTTGGTCGGCAGGGTCAGAACCCACTCGGTGCGAGCACCGGCGTCGGCGGCGGTGACGTACTCGTTCATCAGACGATCGTAGGTCAGCGTCGCATTCACGGCCAGCAGGGAATCATCCCAAGTGTGGGCTTCAAGCACGCCGTTGTTGAAGACGAAGCTTTCTTCACCGGTACCAGCGGCCAGACCCGGCAGCAGGGAGTCCGGAGCAGTGTGGTTCATATCACCCTGCGCCCAGAAGCCGTCGATGGCCGTGGCGTTGTAGGACAGCATGACGCCTTCGGCGACGTTCATGACGGTGGCCGAACCAAACAGGCCGCCACTGGCGCCCAGCTCGGTGTCGAAGCCAAACGTGCTGTCACCACCGTCCAGCCAGGCCAGGCCGGCACCCTGGGTCCACTCACCAACCAGGCGATCGCAGTTGCGAGGCTCGCCCTGGACGTGCTTGGCAGACCAAGGAATGATGGCCGGGTCACCAGCACCCGGTTCACCGGAAGGCTGAGCCACCATGGTGCCCATCTCGATCACTTCGATGTAGCCCGAAGCCGTACGCTCGATGCCCTGAGGGCCGCCGTCACCGGCGAAGCCGAATTCGAGGAATTCCTGCTCGCCGCCCTGATCTCCGAAGAAGTACGGCACGGTGCAGGTGGTGTCGTTGGTGGTCATCTTGGCGCCGTCGCCGTCAGCGGTAACGGCAGCGGTCCAGACGTCGAACGGTGACATGTAGACGTTGAAGTCAAGGACTTCGCGGGAGTTCATCGCTTCGATGAAGCGAATCTTCACCGCCTTACCGCGCTCGGTGGTGTTCACGATGGAGATCAACGTGTCATTCTCACCGCGAGCGGAGTAA
>SKXY01000202.1 GCA_007128175.1 Wenzhouxiangella sp.
AGGCGCATACCCGGGCGGTGAAGGTCGAGGCATTGAACTCGTGCTCGGCATACAGGATCAGCGAGACATCCAGAACGCGGGCATGCAGGTCGTTGGGCGCCTCGCCGCGCAGCAGGTGCAGAAAATGTCCGCCAATACCCTCGTCATCGGTCTCCACGTCGATGCGAACGCCGTCGTGGCTATAGCGGTACCAGTAGGTGATCATCGACGGGAAGGCGGCCAGCAGGCGGTCGGCAATGTCCTGCTGGTTGTCAAAATCGCCCTCGGGTTCGATATTCCCCAGAAACGAGCAGCCGGTGCGCAACACATCCATCGGGTGGGCCGAGGCCGGAATGCGCTCGAGCACTTCCTTGAGAGAGCCCGGCAGGCCACGCAGGGATTTCAGACGCTTCGTGTAGGCCGCCAGTTCCTCGCGGTTGGGCAGGTGGCCCTTGAGTACGAGATGGGCGACTTCATTGAAGCTGGCATTCTCGGCCAGATCGTCGACGGCATAGCCGCGATAGCGCAGGCTGTTGCCGGCAGCACCCACGGTGCAAATGGCGGTCTTGCCGGCGGACTGCCCGCGCAGGCCGGCTCCGGGTTTCTTGTCGGTCATTTGGACTCCTTGCTGAACAGCTGATCCAGTTTGTTCTCGAAATCGTGATAGCCGAGGACCTCGTAGAGTTCCTCGCGCGTCTGCATCCGGTCGACCACGTTTTTCTGGTGGCCGTCGCGGCCAATGGTCTCGTAGACTTCCAGTGCCGCCTTGCTCATGGCACGAAATGCCGAAAGCGGATACAGCACCAGCTTGACACCGGCCGAGCCCAGCTCGTCGACACTCAACAGCGGCGTGCGGCCAAACTCGGTGATGTTAGCCAGCACCGGCACCGGCACCTGGCGGGTGAACTCGGTGAATTCCTCCAGTGTGTGCAGTGCCTCGGCGAAGATCATGTCGGCACCGCACTCGACATAGAGATTGGCACGATCCACGGCCGCCTTCATGCCTTCGGAGGCATGCGCATCGGTACGCGCCATGAACACGAAACTCTCGTCGTGACGGGCATCGACGCCCGCGCGCACGCGATCGGCCATTTCCTCGGGGCTGACCAGCGCCTTGTTGGGGCGGTGACCGCAGCGCTTGGCCGCCACCTGGTCTTCCAGGTGAATGGCGGCCACGCCGGCACGCTCCATCTCGCGCACCGTACGGGCAATATTGAAGGCACTGCCCCAGCCGGTATCGACATCGACCAGCAGCGGCAGGTCACTGATCGAGGTGATGCGGGCGGCATCCTCGACCACGTCGGACAGCTGGGTGATGCCCAGATCCGGCAGCCCGTAGGAGGCGTTGGCCACACCGGCGCCCGACAGGTAAATGGCCTGGTGGCCGGCACGCTCGGCCAGCAGCGCGCTGTAGGCATTGATGGTGCCGACCACCTGCAATGGGGCCTGTTCGGCCACCAGTTGGCGGAAGCGCGCACCCGGCGAATGCTTCGTCATGAATCCGTTCCCCGCGAATTGAAACAGCCGAGCATTCTACCACGCGGCGGCCCGTATGCCCCTTACCGGCAAAAGGCCTAGACGCGGTGATCAAGCGCCGTTTCGGCGATGAATACCGCCTCGTTGGCCAGCCCGGCAGCGGCCTCCAGCGGCATGAACGGGATGGTGACACTGCCCTGCGGCAGCACCAGCTGGAGATTGGCCAGATCATGCCGCCGCTGGTAGATCGACTGAATGATTCGAACCTGCTGCACCCGGTCCAGGCGAAAACCATCGATGCGTTGCCCCAGCAGCCCCTGGCGGACCCACAGCATTTCCCCGTCACGGCTCCACCCCCAGTGCCGAAAACGACAATGCAATACCAGCATGACAAGCGGCATCATCAGTGCTGACAGTACCGTCATCCAGTGCCCCCAGTACCAATTGAATGCAAATGCTGCAAGCACCGCGAGCAGCAACGCAGACCAGCGCTGCCAGTACACCTGACGGAACCGGGCACTAATCGGCTGGATCTTGCCCGGCGCATTTGCGCCTTCCAGTAGCCGACTCGCAATGTCCATGTCGCGACGCGACATTCCCGGCACCAGGAATCCACCACGCTCGGCCTGCTCCTCGGCATCACCGCTGCGTGTCTGACGCACCGAGAGAGACCAGCAATCCAGCAGCCGACCAACGGCCGATTGGCGAAACATCAAACCGGTAACCTTTTCGCGCCGCACGGTTTGTTCCCGCTCATCGAGTAATCCGTGCCGGGCCACGAGCCGGTCACCGGCGTCTTCCAGCCTGAAACCGTGGTATCTCAGTACCGCGATCACGGCCGAAAGCACGATCAATAAAACCAGCACGGCAATCACGGCCACGAAGAGCACAATCCAGCCGTTGTCGTAGCGATCCAGGGTGGCCACCAGAATCTCGGCCTCGTCAATCCGCTCGCTGAAGCGGTTCATCAGCTGGCTGACCAGGTAGGCGAACACACCGGCCAGCACCCACACCTGGTTCGAAGCCATGCCATGCAGAAGTAGGCGCGCGGTTGGCGCATGGTAGAGCTCCCTGACCGCGATATCGCTTGTGGCTGTGTCGGCCAAAAGCTCCGTTGCATCTGGCCGCTGCCATTCGGCAATGCGATCGCGCATCCATTCGGCCAGTTCACGGCTGATGCCCGGCAGCTCGACCTCCTTCTCACTCGCGCCCGGGGTTTCCAGGCTGAAGCGCACCAACCCGAAAGGCCGAAAGTAGAACGGCTGTCCGATCTGGATGTTCTGTATGCGGGCAAAGCGCACACGCAGCTCTTTTTTCTCGATCACCCCTCGACGCACGCGGACCGCATCGTCCTCGATTCGGAAGCGAAAACGGCGAAAGTAGATCACACTGCCCCCGACCAGCACCAGCAACACCCCCACCCCGGCGAGCACCAGTTCGCGCGGCCCCAGCCAGTCGAGGAAGGCAAAGCCGGCACCGGCACCGACGAAAAGGAACAGGTTCTCGCGGATGAATTTCTGCAGGCTTCTGAAAAACAGGAAGACCAGCGCCAAGGGTGCCAGTCGCTGCCAGCCGTCAGTCGTCATCGACACTACCGGCCCCTCCCGCTTCCGGTTCGCTGGCAGACGTGTCGCGAATCTGTTCCAGCAGGTGCTGGCGGACCTTGCGCGCACTGTCGCCGTCCAGACCGACCACCGACAGGTCCGACATCGCGCCACCAGCGGTAAAACACTTGACCCGCATCAGACCGAAAGCGCGCTCCAGCGGACCGCTACTGGTTTCCACATGCTGAATGCGGGCAAACGGCACAATCACGGTGCGCCGCCAGATAATGCCCTGGCGATAGATCAGGTCATGCTCACGCAGGGCCCAGCCGCGCCGGCGCGCGTCCAGCCAGGCCATGCCACCGAACCAGATGGCGGCCAGCCCGAACACGGCCACCATCCACCAGTCGGGCGCAAAGGGGCTGACCGGCACGAAACGGAACGCAACAGCGACTAGCATCAGGATCATCCAGAACAAGACCTGCGCGAGCACCGAATAAGGAATGAATGCATCCGCCACCTTGTGGAGTTCGACACGCCGGAAATCCGGCAATTCGGCCGGCGCGACCTGCCGGTTGCTGAAGTTCGCTGCTGGATCAGTCATGTATCAAGGCATCTTCATGTGCAACAGCCTGCCGATGATAGACGGCCTGCCGGTCAATGTGGCAGTGACATTGGTCACGCTGAGCGGATGATTCGCCGGCAACGCCACAACAGGTAGTTGACCGCCAACCAGAAATGCCGGAACTGCGGATTGCGCGTTTGTCGGTGGTGGTAGCGGTAATAGATCTGCTGGGCAATCACGGCCAGCCGAAACAGTCCGTAAACTTCGTAGAAAGCCCAGTTGCCCGGCTTCAACCCCATGCGATCGCAATAGTATTCAACCACTTCGGCCCGCGTCATCATGCCGGGTATATGGGTAGGTTGGCGCCGGAATCCCCTGAAATAGCGGTCATCATCGGCCTGCACCCAGTAGGCGAGCGAATTACCCAGATCCATCAAGGGATCGCCCAGCGTGGCCAGTTCCCAGTCCAGCACACCGACGATCCTCATTGGGTCATCCGCATCGAGCACCAGGTTGTCAAAACGAAAGTCCCCGTGAATGACACGGATGGCCACCTCGTCGGGAATGTGATCAGCCAGCCAGTCCATCACGTACCGCCCGGGCAGCACGTTCCAGGTCTTCGCGCGCCGGTAGCGTTCCGACCATCCCTCGATCTGGCGACGGTTGTAACCGGCTCCCTTGCCAATCCGGTCGAGTCCTGCCGTCTCGATGTCCACCGAGTGAAGCTCGATCAGGCGATCGACGGCATTACGGCACAAGGTTGCGGCCTGGCCCCGATCCAGGCTCAGCCCCGGCGGCAGGTTCTTGCGCAGGATGATGCCCTTGATGCGCTCCATGACGTAGAAGTCGCAGCCGATGATCGCCTCGTCGGTGCACAGTGCCAGCATTTCCGGCACATACGGGTATACCGGTGCCAGCGCCTTCTGAATATCGTGCTCGCGCACCATGTTGTGAGCCGATTTCGCCTTGGTTCCCGGCGGTGGACGCCGCAGAATCAGGTCACGATTGGCATAACGCAGCCGGTAGGTCAGGTTGGAGGCGCCGCGAGAATACTGCTCGACTTCCGGGCTACCCTCCAATCCAGCAATATGCTCTTTCAGCCAGGCATCGACCGCATCGACATCGAAGCGGTCCTCATCTCGCAGCGATCGGGGCTGATCAATCATCTGGTTGATCTCGGGCATTGGCGATCCGGTAAGTCGCTCGGGAAGCTGCCCAGTGTATCCCGATGTCCGGATTCCGCGCAGCTTGCCAGACATGACGGTGAGAAAAATGACGATCTGCTGACACAGAAATCCCGTGAATTGCGTATTTAGAAACCAAGGAGCAGAAAATTGTGGAGTCTAGGAATGACAAAGGCAAACACGCTTGTGGGCATCATGCTGACCATTCTGCTGGCGGGCCTGCTCGTCGCCGGACCGGCGACGGCCGATGCTGACTACAGCATCAGCCACTGGACCATTGCCGGCGGCGGCACCATGGAAGCAGAAGGCGGCGAATGGCAACTGGCCGGCACAATTGGCCAGTGGGAAGCCAGCGAAGCAAGAGCCCTTTCAGGTGGCCAGTGGCAGCTGACCGGCGGCTTCTGGGGACTGACCCTCGAAGAGCTGGCCGACTTCCTGTTCCAGGATCGGTTCGAAGCCAGCACGGACACCAATAACGTGGAGCTGAAACCAAGCTCCTGACAACTCTGGCCAGATGTACCTCCCGGCCATCGCCCGGCATCGTACCGATGCCGGGCTTTTTTTCGTCTGGAACGCGATTCACGCACCAGCGCGTTGAAACAGCAGCGTAAGCAGAAGCAGCACTGCCGGCAGGATGATCACGGCCGCCACGATGGCGCGCCGTCTGCGTTCACTCCCCTTCGCCAGTTGGCGCTGGCGCCACTCTTCCGGAAAACGGTAGCCGCAGTGAACACACTGCTCCTTCTTCTTCAGCGTCAGCAATCCGCACGATGGGCACTCCATGCGCGGCCTGAAGTCCACCGGCGGTGGCAGGAACGCCATCAGCGATACTTCGCCAGCTCGAACCGGGCCACCAGCGCGCGATGCACCTCGTCCGGCCCGTCGGCCAGCCTCAGGGCGCGGGCTGCCGTCCAGGCCGCGGCCAGCGGGTAGTCATCCGACAGTCCACCGCCGCCGTGCAGCTGCATGGCCAGGTCGATCACGTCCTGCGCCATGGTCGGCACCGCCGCCTTGATTTGAGACACCTCGCTCATCGAGCGCGCAATGCCGCGATGATCCAGCGACCAGGCCGCCTTGAGCACCAGCAGCCGGGCTTGCTCGATGGCAATGCGGGCCTGGGCGATTCGCTCCGAGTTTCCACCGAGCTTGGCCAGCGGCCGTCCGAAAGCCTCACGCTCCAGCGCCCTGCAACAGGCCCGCTCCAGGGCCATTTCGGCCAGTCCGATCAAGCGCATGCAGTGATGTATCCGCCCCGGGCCAAGACGTCCCTGGGCAATCTCGAAGCCCTTGCCCGGCCCGGCGATGATGGCCGAGGCCGGCAGGCGCACATCGGTGAAACTCACCTCGCCGTGCCCGAGCGGTGCATCGTGATAGCCCATGGCATTGAGCATGCGTTCAACTGTCACGCCGGGTGCGTCCAGCGGCACCAGTACCATGGAGTGTCGGTAATGGCGGTCGGCCTGACTGTCTGTCAGGCCCATGAAAATCACGACCTTGCAATTGGGATGTCCGATGCCGGTCGACCACCACTTGCGCCCGTTGAGCACCACTTCATCTCCGTCAACGACAGCGGTGGCTTCCATGTTCGTGGCATCCGAAGACGCCACCCCCGGCTCGGTCATGCAGAAAGCGGAGCGTATATCGCCGGCCAGCAGGGGTTTAAGCCACTGTGCCTTCTGTTCCTCACTGCCGAAGTGATACAGCACCTCCATATTGCCGGTGTCGGGTGCGTTGCAGTTGAAGATCTCAGGTGCGATCAGGGAACGACCCATGCGCTCGGCCAGCGGCGCGTAATCCAGGTTGGATAGCCCCTTTCCCAACTCCTCGTCGGGCAGGAACAGGTTCCACAGGCCCTGCTTGTGCGCTTTCGCCTTCAACTCCTCGATGACCGGAAGCAGCTGCCACGGATCGTCAAGCTCGGCCATTTGACGGTGATAACCCGGCTCGACAGGTTCGATTTCGTCCCGCATGAAGCGGTGTAGCCGTGCCGCAAGGTCTTGCGCTTTTTCTGAAGGCGTGAAATCCATTGTCGTAGTTCGTCAGGAAGACCAAATCCCATGATAAGGGATCAGCGGCTTGTTCAACCCGAGGCTGGTCCAACGCATGGCCGAGGACCTTCCCTTCCGGGGCCTCAACCACCGGCCGCCGAGCGCGTCGGCTATACTCCGCCATTCGCCAGGTCGCGCACAAGCAGACAGCCATGAAGCCATCCATCCATCTCGGCACCGCCACCATTCCCGACACCAACAAGCAGATGCTGCTCTACCAGCACGACGTGAAGTTCTCTATCAGCATTCCCGGCCGCGGTGAGTTGATGAACAGTCGCGTCAACGGCTCGGAAAAAGCGCTGGCCGAGCTGACCTGCGAGCGAATCAAGGGGGTTGCGAAGCCGAGATTGTTGATTGGCGGCCTGGGCATGGGATTCACGCTGGCCTCGGCACTTAAAGCCAGCGGCCCCAATGCCGAAGTGGTGGTGGCCGAGCTCGTGCCGGAAGTTGTCGAGTGGAACCGGGAATTGATCGGCGAACCGGCCGGACACCCCCTGTCCGATCCGAGAACCACCGTCTATGTCGGCGATGTGCGTGACTTGCTTTGCAAGCCCGGCAGCGGCTTCGACGCCATCATGCTCGATGTCGACAACGGCCCCGAGGCGCTGATCCGCCGTGAGAACGACTGGATCTACAGCGCTGCCGGACTAAGGACCATCTCTCGCTCCCTTCGGCCCGGCGGCGTGCTTTCGGTCTGGTCGGCCGGACCCGACCGGCTATTCGTCAAACGCATGAAGCAGGCCGGTTTCCGGGTAGATGAGCGCGTCGTACGCCCCCACCGGGCCGGCAAGGGGGCACGTCATTTCATCTGGTTCGCCACACCGGCCGAATCCTGAAGCGGCAGACGGCATGGCCACCGGCCGTGTCGTAATCGGAAATCAGCCGCTGGAACGACTGGCCCGCTTGCGTTCATGTTCCTTGAGCAGACGCTTGCGCAAACGAATCTGCTCCGGAGTGACTTCCACCAGTTCATCATCGTTGATGAACTCCAGCGCCTGCTCCAGGGTCATGCGATTCGGCGGCACCAGCTGCACTGCATCGTCCTTGCCGGCGGCACGGATATTGGTCAGCTTCTTGCCCTTCATCGGATTGACCACCAGGTCGTTCTCACGCGCGTGCAGGCCAATGATCTGACCTTCGTAGATGTCCTCTCCGGGGCCGATGAACATCTTGCCGCGATCCTGGAGATTGAACAGGGCAAAGGCCACGGTGGTGCCGTTTTCCATGCTGATCAGCGTGCCGTTGGAGCGTTCGGCCACCCGCTCGGTGGCCGGGCCCCAATGGTCGAAAACGCGAAAGAACAATCCGGTGCCGGACGTCATGGTGCGGTAGGCGCTCTGGAAACCGATCAGCCCCCGTGCCGGCGCGATGTAATCGAGCCGTACCCTGCCCCGTCCATCGGACTGCATGTCCTGCAACTGGGCCTTGCGCTCGCCCATTGCCTGCATGACCGCACCCTGGTAGTCCTCTTCCATGTCCAGCACGACCTGTTCCCAGGGCTCCTGGATCGATCCATCCTCGCCTTCGCGCTTGCGAACGCGCGGACGCGAGACGGCCAGCTCGTAGCCTTCTCGACGCATGGTCTCGATCAGCACCGCCAGGTGCAGCTCGCCGCGCCCGGCAACATCGAACTGGTCGGGATCGGCGGTCTCGGAGACCTGCAGGGCCACGTTGTAAGTGGCCTCGCGAAACAGGCGGGCACGCAACTGGCGGCTGGTCAGATACTTGCCTTCACGACCCGCAAAAGGTGAGTCATTGACCTGGAAGGTCATATGGATGGTGGGCTCGTCGACGGTCAGCGCCGGCAGTGCCTCGACCGCGGACGGATCGCACAATGTGTCGGAGATGCCGATTTCCTCGATTCCGGAAATTCCGATAATGTCACCGGCGGTCGCTTCCGCAACTTCTTCGCGCTTGAGCCCATTGAAGCCCAGGACTTGCAGGATCTTGCCCGAGCGTGTGTTGCCCTCTCGATCGACCACTTTTACCGGCTGATTCGGCTTGACCCGACCACGCTGGATCCTGCCAATGCCGATCAGGCCCACATAGCTGGAATAGGACAGCGAAGAAACCTGCATCCGGAACGGACCCTCGGGATCGACATCCGGTGCAGGCACATGCTCGATCAGAGTCTCGTAGAGGGGCACCAGGTCACCGCCGGTCACGTCCTGCTCGGTGCCGGCATAACCGTTGAGTGCTGAAGCATAGATCACAGGGAAATCGAGTTGCTCATCGGTCGCGCCCAGCTTGTCGAACAGGTCGAAGGTCTGGTTGAGCACCCAGTCCGGGCGCGCACCCGGCCGATCGACCTTGTTGATCACCACGATCGGCCGAAAGCCCATGGCAAAAGCCTTCTGGGTGACGAAGCGGGTCTGCGGCATGGGGCCATCAACCGCGTCGACCAGCAGCAACACGGAGTCGACCATGGACAGCACGCGCTCTACCTCACCGCCGAAGTCGGCGTGGCCCGGCGTATCGACGATATTGATACGCCAGTCACGCCAGGTAATCGCCGTGTTCTTGGCCAGAATGGTGATGCCTCGCTCACGTTCCTGATCCTCGGAGTCCATCACCCGCTCTTCCAGGCGCTCGTGGGCGGCGAATTCGCCGGACTGGCGCAGCAACTGGTCGACCAGGGTGGTTTTACCGTGATCGACATGGGCGATGATGGCGATATTGCGAAGTTTCATGAATGACTCGTGGAAAACCGTGGGTTGCGCATTATAGGGCCTGATGGGTCCTCGGACTCGAAATTCGACCGTGGTTTGTCGCCATTCCCGGTTATTTCACGTTTTTATAGGAGCTTATCCAACATCTCAGAGGGTCAACATGTTCACTTGTGTCAAGAAAGGCGCGCGAAGTGCCGGGCTTTTTTTCGTCGTAATGATGCCGGCCACCATCGCGCTGGCCGAAGAGACGGCCGCGCTTTCCGGCACTGTCACCGCCGTCGGTTCGGGAGAGCCGCTCGACGGGATCACGGTCGTCGTCAGCAACCTCAATCAGCACTTTACCGCACCCCCGGCGGCGCAAGTCACCACAAATGCCGACGGGGAGTGGAGCGCGGACATCGAATTCCCGTTCAACCCCGAACTCACCGTCATTGTCGAAGCTGCCGGACCGGATCATGCTCCCGGACGTCACGGCGGCACGGTGGCCGTGAATTGCTATTTCAACTGTGGTGGCACCGATCAGGGGTCGTTCTCGATCTCGCCAGGTGACAACATATCGGGGCTGGACATCAGCCTGGAGCCGGGCGGTCGCCTCAGCGGCGCGATCACCCGAGCCAGCGATGACCAACCACTGGAGGCGGCACGGGTGCTTGCCATGCCGATCGACACACCGTGGACGCGTTACAGCAGCCAGTTTCACGGCGTGGCCGACGAGACTGGACAATACGAAACCACCCTGGCGGTCGCGCCCGGTGATTACCATCTCATGGCCCACCCCGCTCCCGGTGAAAACTATGTGATCCAGGCCTGGCAGGGTTACACCTGCCAGTTCGAACAATGCCCGATTCTGGATACCGACACCATCGAGATCCTGGAAGGCGCGGTGACCGAAAATCTGGACTTTTCGATGGCAGCCGGCGCCGCACTCTCCGGAACACTGACACCGGCCGATATTCCGAGGGTCGTTCGCCTGTTTGACGGCAGCGGTCGGATGCTGGACGACTTCCTGTTTGCTCCCTGGGAGCCGCCTGGTGAGGATCAGTGGGAGTTCAGCGGCCTGGCCGGCGGAAGCTACTATGTCGAACTTGGGCCATTCAGTTCAACCGAGCCCTGGCTCAGGGTGCTGCACAATGGGCTTCTGTGCCCGTTTTCCGGCTGCGAGCGGGCCACGGGCGATCCGCTGGTAATTCCTGCCGGCGCCACACTGACCTTGCCGGACGTCGCGCTTGAGTCAGGCGGACAAATCGAAGGAAAACTCGTCGATGCCACCACGGGCGAGGCACCTCCAACCGTCGGCGAATGGCTGCTCCGCACTTACGAAATCCTGTCCGACGACGGCACAGTGGTCGGCGGCGGCACCATAGACGAGGTCGACGATGAGGTGCTGCTTCTCCCATCGGCCGCCTTACCGGATGGGGAGTACTACGTGCGGACGTTCACTGCGTTCCGGGGAGAAGGTATCGGATACCAGTGGATAACGGGAGACCCCAGCACCGGCTACCTGCCCGGGTACGTCGACGGCATGTATCCCGACATTGTCTGCGCCGGCGTGAAATGCAATCTCGATGCGGCCGAAAAAGTCACGGTAACCGACGGTGAAATCACCAGCATCACTATCGAACTGGTGACCGGGAGCAACATCGAGGGCAGCATTGTTGACGACGAAACCGGTGACCCCGTACCGGGGGCTATCGCTCGTTTGCTATCGGCCGACAACGAGATACTCGCTAGCGTCATCAGCGACAACGACGGGCAATTCTGGTTCGGCGCTTTTCCCGACGGGGACTACTATCTCAGAACCACCATGTCGGGCTCCAACGGCATGGGTCACCTCGGCGTTCAGCACCGTTATTTCGACCGCCTTGAGGGGAGTGAGTCAACCTGCTCGGAGATGCTTTGCGACCCGGCCGATGGAGCCGCGATCACACTTGACGGCAGCGATGCAGGCCCCTTCGAACTGCGCGTGGAACCCGGCCCGGTGATCTCGGGCCGGATCACGGCCCAGCCCAGCGGTCTCCAGCTCAATAACGGCCGGGTCGAGGTGTATGACAGTAGCGGCACGTTTATCGGCAGCTACCGTATCAATCCGAGCACCGGCCAGTACCAGACCACCGCGCTGGCACCGGGCGACTACACCCTGGTGCCTGTCGTCTCGCCCGCCTACTCGGCCGTTATCACCGGTGACACGAACCCGAGGGAAGTGGCAGGCCCATTAAGCGCGGCAGGCTTCGTCGTCAGTATCGGCACCGAGGATGTCAGTGCTGACCTGCCAGTCATAGATGTTGGAGCCGATCAGATTTTCGACAATCGCTTCGAAGCATCTGAATGACCCGTTGTCATGCCGGTGCGGGACGACGTCCCGCACCGGCATGGTTGATCAGTCTTCCCAGCCCCAGGGTGCCGGCGGCGGCTCGACCGGCTCGCCCAGATCGAACTCGACATGGTAGTAGCGATCGGTGACCAGGCGGCGGACGTAGTAGACGAATTTGTCGCCGGGATGAACTTCCATCACCCAGACGTTGGGATAGTTGTCCGGCATCCGATCCAGGGTGAAGTCGTCGGCCGGAAAGATCTGGGCGTTGGCATTTCCGTAGTTGGGTGAAATTCCACCGTACTGGGTGATTTCCTCAGGCTCACCATACTGGTCACGGTGATCGTGGCGCAGCATGACACGTCCTCCCACGCGCGCCAGTACCCAGGTCCGCGACAGGTTATCGCCCACAACGAAGGGGATACGAATCTGGTCGGCGTTACAGTCGCGCACGTGCATGATCAGACGGTCTCCCTCCATGTCTCCGTCGGGCGAAGCCATCAGCGTCCCCTCGAACGCCTGACCGCAAAGTGACTTCAGGTTCGACCAGTAGTCATCCACGGGTGACGCCTGAGCGGCACCGACCAGCATCCAGGCAGCAGTCAGCGACGCGATTGAAACTCTCGACATGAGCATTCTCCAGATTCGGGCAAAGCGCGCGATTCTGCCCGTTTGCCGTCGTGGATGCAATACAGAAGAGAATATCGGGTAACCTTTCATCAAGCCCTTGCCCTGGAACCAGATTGTCCGGAAAACTCGCCCGACAAAAGAACAGGCCAATAGCCATCGGCTCCGTGACCGTCGCTCCCGGCGAACGCCGCAGCATCGATCTGGAAGTCGGTCGCCTTTATACCCACTCGCCCACGAACATGCCGGTTCAGGTCATTTGCGGCCGCCAGGCCGGGCCGGTGCTGTTCATCTCTGCCGCCATCCATGGTGATGAACTCAACGGAGTCGAGATCATCCGGCGCTTACTCAAGGTACCCGCACTCAAGCACATCAGGGGCACCCTGATTGCCGTGCCGATCGTCAACCTGCACGGTGTCATCCATATGAGCCGATACCTGCCTGACCGGCGGGACCTCAACCGCAGCTTTCCCGGCTCCGAGAAGGGATCGCTGGCCGCACGCATCGCCCAACTGTTCATGCGCGAGATCGTCAGCCAATCCACCCACGGTATCGACCTGCATACCGGCGCCATTCATCGCACCAACCTTCCGCAGATCCGTGCCAACCTCGACGATCCCGAAGCCATGGAACTGGCGCGTGCCTTCGGCACGCCCGTCGTACTCAATTCAGCGATCCGCGACGGCTCACTTCGTGGCGCGGCCCAGGATCACGAGATTCCCATCCTCGTCTACGAGGCCGGAGAAGCGTTGCGCCTGGACGAAATTTCAATCCGCGGCGGAGTCGAAGGCATCATCCGCGTCATGCGACTTCTGGACATGCTGCCAAAGACCCGCAAGAAGCCACCACCTGAACCGGCTGTCGCTCGCTCGAGCAGTTGGGTGCGAGCCCCGCAAAGTGGCCTGTTCCGCGCCTACGTGAACCTCGGCGACCGAGTCACGCGTGACGAGACCCGCCTGGGCGTGGTGACCGACCCGTTCGGCGAGGACGAAGTCGAGGTTGTTGCATCCTTTTCCGGGATTGTCATCGGCAAGCTCAACCTGCCGCTGGTCAACGAAGGCGACGCCGTCTACCACATCGCCCGCTTCCACCGCACCGACATCGCCCACGAACGTGTTGGCGACTACACCGAAAACCTCGAAGCCGACGATTTCCCTTACGGAGACAGCTAATGCACCACGAAGACACAGACTGTACGGAGAAAAATCAACTTTTCTCTCTGTGTTCTGAGTGTCTCTGTGGTGATTTCTTTCGCCGGGACGGATCCCAGGGACGCACGACGCCTTCCTGGGTGGTCGAGGCGATCAGTTCGCCTGACTGATTGTAAATCTGACCTCGAGCGAAACCTCGCCCACCGAAGTTGGAGGGTGTATCGCAGGCATACAGCAGCCACTCGTCGACGCGGAAGGGGCGGTGAAACCACAATGCGTGATCGATACTGGCCATCTGCACCACGCGGGTGGTGAAATTGAGTTCATGCGGAAGGGTGGCAGTACCCAGCAACTCGTAGTCCGAGACGTAGGTCAGCAGGTTGCGGTGCAACTCCGGATCATCCGACAGCCGATCCCAGGCTCGCATCCAGACATGCTTGCGAGGCGGGCGGCCTCCGGGATCGATAAACTTGGGTGGCTCCACCGGCCGGAACTCGAACGGTGGCTTGTGCGACAGCAGCCGGCGCATCTTCTCGGGCACCTGGTCAATGATGCTCGCGTGGATATCGATCGAGCTGGTCAGACCTTCGGGCCCACCAACTTGCGGCATCTCGTCCTGGTGATCGAACCCTTGCTCGCCGGCATGAAAACTGGCGGCCAGGTTGAGGATGGGACGACCGTGCTGAATCGCCACCACACGGCGGTTCGAGTAGCTCTTGCCGTCGCGCGAACATTCCACCTGGTAGACCACCGGGCAATGGAAATCGCCGGGCCGAAGGAAGTAGGCATGCAGCGAATGCGGCGCCCTGCCCTCGACGGTGCGATGGGCGGCCGAAAGTGCCTGACCGAGGATCTGCCCCCCGAACACCTGTGGCGCGCCAATATCGCGGCTCTCGCCTCGAAACAGATTGTCCTCGAGCTGCTCGAGGTCGAGCAGCCCGATGACCTCTTCAAGATAGGGATTCACTGATTGATCAGTCTTCCCAGCCCCACGGCGCCGGAGGCGGCTCGACCGTCTCGGTCAGGTCAAAATCGACCTGGAACACGCGAGGTGTGCCCAGGCGCCACAATCCATAGGTGAACTTCTCATCCGGGTAGACCCGCATGACCCAAACATTGGAAAACGCTGCCTCGATGACCTGACGGGTTTCCTCGTCGGCCGGAAAATACTGCTCATTTGCCCGACCTTCGTTGGTCGTGGTACCGCCGTACATGGTGGTCTCTTCCGGCGTACCGTCATCGTAGCGATGATCGTGCTTGAGTTCTATACGGTCATCGCTGCGTGTCAGCACCCAGGTACGTGACAGGTTGTCTCCGACCACGAACGGAATGCGAATTCGATCTTCGCTGCAATCGCGCACATGCATCACCAGGCGATGCCCGACAAAGTCAGTCTCACCTTCCGGGTGCTGGATCAACTCACCCTCGTAGGCGTTGCCGCACAGGCTCTCCAGATTGGACCAGTACTCATCTAGCGGGCTTGCCCACACAAGTGAGACGGGTGCACACAAAAGTGATGTCAACAGTAGCTTTCTCATTTTCTTCTCCTCGCTGGACTTTCAGTTGAAAGCAAAATATTCGCCCCCCGTTCACAGCGATCACGAGAGATCCCGTTCACGCAGCGCCCAGGTGGCGGGTCAACTCAGTACCCGGCCGCCTGACCGTCCTTTCTAGACTCCGAAGCGCCCTGGTATGTGCCGTGTTCATGATCGAGCATGATCGCCTGATAACCCCCATAGGGGCCGCGTGACCAGACCACCTTGTGCCCCTTGCCCATCAGAGCACGCACCGTCTCGTAGGGAAAACCCGACTCCAGATTGAGTTCCCCGCCGTCGGTCATCTGAATGGCCTGGCCGGTCGGCTCAGTCGAACCGCGGTGGTGAATTCGCGGAGCATCGCCCGCTTCCTGCAGCCCCATGCCGAAATCGACGATATTGATCACGATCTGCGCATGCCCCTGCGGCTGCATGCCGCCTCCCATCAGACCGAAACTGATCCAGGGCTTGCCGTCCCTGGTGACGAACGCGGGAATGATGGTGTGGAATGGGCGCTTGCCCGGCTCGAAGGTATTCGGGTGCCCTTCTTCCAACACGAACATCTCGCCTCGATTCTGCAGGATGAATCCGGTACCCGGCGGTGCCATGCCGGAGCCCATGCCGCGGTAGTTTGACTGGATCAGCGAGACCATGTTGCCGTGCCGATCGGCAACCGACAGGTTGATGGTATCGCCCTCGTTGAGCGGCGGATGGCCGGCCTCGACGGTATCGGCAGCCGACTCCATGTCGATCAGCTCGCGGCGCTCGGCGGCGTATTCCTTGCTGATCAGCCAGTCGACGTCGACTTCCATGTAGTCAGGATCAGCGTAGTGTCGGGCCCGATCTTCGAAAGCCAGTTTCTTCGCCTCGGTGAACAGGTGCACATGCTCCGGCGAACCGAAGCCGTATGAGGCCAGGTCGTAGCCTTCCAGGATGTTGAGAATCTGCAGCCCGGCAATGCCCTGCCCGTTGGGCGGCAATTGCCACACATCCACGCCGCGGTAGTTGGTCGATACCGGCTCGATCCACTCACCTTCGTGCGCAGCCATGTCCTCGTAGCTCAGGAATCCGCCGTGTTCGGCCATGAAGTCGCCAATACGCTCGGCCAGCTCACCCTTGTAGAAGCCGTCACGTCCCTCATCGACCAGGATCTGCAACGTATCGGCGAAGTTCGGATTCTTCCAGATTTCACCGGCGCGCGGCGCGCGGCCATCGATCGTGAACTGCTCGACGAACCCCGGATACTCCTCCAGCACCGGCACCGAGCGCTCCCAGTACCAGGCAATCAACTCCGGGACCGGATGGCCGTTGCGAGCGTAAACAATACTTGGTTGCAAAATGGATCCCATGCCCACCGATCCGAAGCGTTCGTGCAATGCAAACCAACCGTCAACCACGCCCGGCACCGAGACCGGCAACGGACCGCGCTGGGGAATGTCTTCATAGCCGTTCTCGACGAACCACTCCAGGCTCAGACTCTTCGGGGATCGGCCAGACCCGTTGTAGCCGTAAAGCTGCTCACTTTCAGCGTCCCAGACGATGGCAAAAAAATCACCGCCGAGACCGTTGCCGGTCGGCTCCATCAGTGTCAGCGCGGCGTTGGCTGCAATTGCAGCATCGACGGCGTTGCCTCCCCCTTTAAGGATATCCAGCGCAATCTGTGTGGCCAGTGGGTGGGACGTCGCGGCCATGCCATGCTCGGCAATGACCTCGGATCGACTTTGGCGCGGTTCGCCCGTGATTCGATCGAATGCAGCGACTGGCATGGCCGATATAAGCAGGGCGGAGAGGATGTAGTGGCGCATCGTACAGGGTCCAAAAGTGATGTCGACCCGCACAAGCCTAACCCAAAACCACCCGCTCGCGCGATCCAGGAGGACTCAAGCGGACCCGCCTGCTGTCGGCCGGAAGGCCCTTGCATGCAGAGGCGAGATGGTTGCCCAAAGCCTCGTGCTCGGCTATAAGTGAATTCAAATGAAATACCGGTTTGGCGACTTCGTTCTGGATGCCCGCACCGGCTCAGTCAAGGGCCCGGAGGGCGCAATCGCGCTCCGGCGCCGGACCTTTCGACTACTCGAGGTGCTGCTTTCACACGCCCCCGAACTCCTGGATCGCGACGCCCTGCTCGATGAGGTCTGGGGCCGAAGCCATCTGTCTGCCAATGTCCTGCCGCAGGCCGTCAGCGAATTGCGCCAGGCGCTGGGCGACAGCCCGAGAGCCCCGCGCTATATCGAAACACTCCATCGACGAGGCTATCGCATCTCTTGTCCTGTCACCGTCGTCGAACAGGGACTCGCAAGCGAAGTCAATGAAGCGGCGCAGGAGGTGGCCGGCACCGGGAATGGCTCTGCCACGGCATCCGCATCCCTGCCGGCGCTGTCGCTGGGCCTGGCCATTTCCCTGGTGATTCTGCTTGCCGTGTCCTTGCTGTGGTGGAAGGAAGCCATGGAACGACGCTGGCTGCATGGCGAAGCCGTGCCGGAGATCAGGCAGTTGATGGAATCCGACCTGACCGCGGCCTGGCGCCGTGCTCGCGAGATATACCTGGATTTCCGACCTGATCCGGTGCTCGAACAACTTTGGCTGGACCTGACCCTGCCGATGGACCTGACCAGTGAGCCTGAAGGCGCACTGGTTGAGGTCAGGGGCTATCGAGAGCTTGACCGCCAGTGGATCGAGCTTGGACGAACTCCGATCAGCGAGGCCCGCCTGCCCATCGCCATGCTGCGCTTTCGCGTAACGCTTGACGGCTACAGAACCATAGAATCCGCACCGGGCATCCTTCCGTCAGCACAACCCTTCATCCTGCACGCAGTCGACTCGGCCCCCGACGATATGGTCTTCGTGGAGGCCGGCCCGGTCACCTACATTGACCAGACCCGGGATGTGCCTGGCTTCTGGATCGATCGGCTGGAGGTCACCAATGCCCAGTTCCGGCGCTTCATCGATGAAGGTGGGTATCGCCGGCCCGAACTCTGGCGCCATGTCGCACATGACAATGGGCAGGAATTGACGCACGAACAGTTGCTCGAACGGCTGGTCGACACCACGGGAATGCCCGGACCCTCAACCTGGGCGATGGGAACCTACCCCGAAGGTCATGACGAGTATCCCGTGGAAGGCATCAGCTGGTACGAGGCGGCAGCCTATGCCGAGTTCGTCGGCAAGCAACTGCCCACCGTTTTTCACTGGTACCGGGCGGCCGGGCTGGGAACCCCGCAGCTACAGCAGTTCTCCGACATCCTGGTTCACAGCAATTTCAACAGTCGCGGCACGGTGCCGGTCGGCTCGCTGGCCGGCCTCGGTCACAACGGCACACTTGACATGGCCGGCAACGTTGCTGAATGGTGTCACAACGCCGACGGCGAACTTCGCCACATTCTCGGTGGTTCCTGGATGGAAACCGAGTATCGCTTCCGAGACCCGGAAGCACGGAATCCCCTGGAACGACGTCCGGGCTTCGGCATGCGGCTGATCCTGCAGGACACGCCAAGTGCCGACGAGCTACTCGCCGAGGTACAGTTTCCCGCACGTGATCTTGCCGAACCGGTTGATGACAATACTTTCACCATTCTCGCACGCCAGTTCGATTACGACCCTCTACCGCTGGACGCTCGTATAGACGAAGTCGATCACAATCACCGCGACTGGCGTCGCGAATGGGTAAGCTTTTCCGCAGCCTATCCGGATGAACGCGTCATCGCCCAGGTTTTCCTGCCCCGTCATGCGGAGCCGCCCTACCAGACCGTTATCTACTATCCGGCGGGCGATGTACTCATGCTCGACTCAAGCCGCATCGCCGGGCTGCACCATATCGAGTTTTTCGTTCGCAGCGGTCGAGCGGTGGTCTACCCGGTTCTACTCGGCACATTGGAACGCAAGCGTACTGTGGCTGGAGGCCCCATCGCCGCCGGTGATCAACTCGTTCACCAGGTCAAGGACCTGCGCCGCACCATCGACTACCTCGAAACCCGCGCCGACATTGACACCGAACGCTTGCTGCTCTACGGCATCAGCTACGGGGGCATCCGCGCACCTTATGCGTTGGCCGTGGAACCACGCTTCAAGGCCGCCATAGTCGTTTCGGCCGGCCTGATCACCGCCGGACGAATGCCCGAAGACTTGCGCCTGCAGAATTACCTTGCCCGCACTACCTTGCCGTTCCTCTTGATCAACGGACGCTACGACTTCAACTTCCCGCCGGAGACCTCGCAGACGCCCTACTTCGAGCTGCTCGGCACCCCATCCGACAACAAGCATCACCTGGTTCTCGACTGGGGCCATATTCCGCCTCACTTCACCGAAGTCATCCGCGCATGCCTCGACTGGGCCGAGCGCTGGCTCGGACCGGTCGAGACGCCCTGAGTCAGGATCGACTCGCACGACGAAGGATCACCCGCTTGCGTTAGAATAATGTGTTGTTTCAATCATCCCGAATCGACCAGGAGTCATCACCAATGAAAGAACCCGTGCGCATCGCCATTACCGGCGCGGCCGGCCAGATCGGCTACCAGCTGTGCTTCCGCATCGCCTCCGGCGGCATGTTCGGTCCCAACCAGCCGGTCATCCTGCAACTGCTGGAAATTCCGCCGGCCATCGACGCACTCAAGGGCGTGGTCATGGAACTGGAAGACGCCGCCTTTCCGCTGCTGCACGGCATCGTCGCGACGACTGATCTGGACGAAGGGTTCAAGGACACCGACTACGCCATCCTGGTCGGCGCCAAGCCGCGCGGCCCCGGCATGGAGCGGGCTGATCTGCTGGCCGAGAACGGCAAGATCTTCGGACCGCAGGGCAAGAGTCTCAACGCCGTGGCCAGTCGCGATGTCAAGGTCCTGGTGGTCGGCAACCCGGCCAACACCAATGCCCTGATTGCCCAGGCCAATGCACCCGACCTGCCGCCAGAAAACTTCA
>SKXY01000057.1 GCA_007128175.1 Wenzhouxiangella sp.
AATGGCGGTCAATCTGCACCGGGCGCAGCTCGTCCGGGCGTCGGCCTGAGGGTCTTTCCAATTCGGATTTCCTTTCTCTTCGGAGGCTGGCAAGGGTACCATGTTGCCCTGTTTCCCGACCTCCGGAAAGTCATGATCAGAAGCATGACCGCTTACGCGCAGGCCACATCGGCTTCCGCCAACGGCCAGTTGACCTGGGAGCTGCGCTCGGTCAATCAGCGCTATCTCGACGTCTCGGCCCGCCTGGCCGACGATTTCCGTGCACTCGAACCGGACTTGCGCCGGCAGCTCAAGGACCGGCTCGGTCGCGGCAAGATCGAGGCATCGTTGAGGTTCCAGGCCGACCCGGCGGCCGCCAGTGCACGGATCGAGGTTAACCATGATCTCGCTCGTGCCCTGGTCAATGCCCATGACGAGATCGCCGAGATGGCCGGTGCCAGTGCCAAGCCGGACCTGGTGCACCTCCTCGACTGGCCCGGATTGATCGTTCAGGAGCGAGCGGACATGGACGCCGACCGCCAGCAGGCCCTGGAACTGCTCGACCAGGCTATCGACGCCCTGGTGGCCGCGCGCGAACAGGAAGGGCAGGCGATCGCTGAAATGCTGGAGGCGCGCCTGATCGGCATCGAGAAGCAGGCCGCGGCGGTACGCGAGCATCTGCCCGAAATTCGTGCTGCCCTGGAAGAGCGTTTCCGTGAAAGGCTGGCCGCCATTGACGCGCCGGTGGAGCCGGGGCGCATCGAGCAGGAAGTGGTGCTGCAATTGCAGAAGCTCGACGTCGACGAGGAGCTCGACCGGCTGGATGCCCATGTCGCCGAGGTGCGACGGGTGATGGCGCTGAGCGAACCGGTGGGTCGGCGATTGGATTTTCTGATGCAGGAGCTCAACCGCGAGGCCAATACGTTGGGTTCCAAGGCGGCGCTGGCCGAGATCGGCCAGGCGGCCGTGGAGCTGAAGGTGCTGATCGAGCAGATGCGCGAGCAGGTGCAGAATGTCGAGTGATTCCCGGGGCACCGGCGACCTGTTCGTCATCGCCGCGGCCAGCGGCACCGGCAAGACCAGCCTGATCGCGGCCCTGCTCGAGCGCTGTCCAACGCTGGCGCTGTCGGTCTCCGACACCACCCGACCGGCGCGACGCGGCGAGATCGAAGGGCGGCACTACCGCTTTATCGATGTCGATACCTTTCGGCAAGGCATCGCCGAAACACGCTACCTTGAGTATGCCGAGGTGTTCGGTAATTACTACGGCACCGCGCGTGACCAGGTCGAGCAGCACTGGGCCGAGGGTCGTGACGTATTGCTGGAGATCGACGTGCAGGGCGCTGACCAGGTGCGAAGGGCACACCCCGATGTTTGCAGCATCTTCATCCTGCCGCCGTCGATGGCCGCGCTGGGCGAGCGCCTGCACGGCCGCGGCCTGGACGAGCCGGAAGTCATTGCGCGTCGGCTCGACGAGGCTCGGCGCGAGATCGGCGCCTGCGGCGATTTCGACTGGCTGGTGGTCAATGACGATTTCGAGCGGACTGTCGATGAACTGGTCGGCATCGTCAATGCCTGGCCGCTGCGCTGCGCCAGCCAGTACTGGCGTGTCGGACAGCTGTTGGATGAGGCGGCGAATCCGATTACAATAAAGGATTGATTTTCGGGCAACTGTGCCCGAAGCCGACACCACCTCAGGAAATACCGAAACCATGGCACGAGTAACCGTAGAAGATTGTATCGAAGCCGTCCCCAATCGCTTCGAGTTGGTGATGTCTGCCGCCCAGCGCGCTCGCATGATCGCCAACGGCGCCGACCCGCTGGTCGACGAGGAGTCCGACAAGCCGACGGTCATCGCCCTGCGTGAAATCGCCGAAGGCGAGGTCAACGACGAGAACATTGCCAGCCTGCAGGCCGAGCTGGACGCGCGTCTCGCCGCCATGCAGGCCGAGATTCCGGCGCCGCCCGAAGACGACCTGGACTGATCGAGTCGGGAGGGGATCCCCGATCGATCATGCATCCACCACTCAGCTCAAGAGAACGCCCATGCTCCCCGGCCCGGTCCGCGAGCTGAGGGACCTGCTCAATACCTACCTCGAGCCGCAGCATGTGGCCGTGGTGTTGCGTGCTTATGAAGCCGGTGCCGAGGCGCACCAGGGTCAGAAGCGCCGCTCCGGCGAGGATTACATCTTCCATCCGGTGGCCGTGGCCCGCATCCTCGCCGGCATGCGCATGGACCACCAGACCATCGCGGCGGCAATCCTGCACGACACCATCGAGGATACCCACCTCGAACATGACGATATCGAGCGCGACTTCGACGCGCAGATCGCCAAGCTCGTCGACGGCGTAACCAAGATCGACAAGATGAAGTTCCGGACCCGCCAGGAGGCGGATGCCGAGAGCTTCCGCAAGCTGCTGCTGGCGATGAGCCGTGACCTCAGGGTCATTTTCATCAAGCTGGCCGATCGGCTGCACAACATGCGCACCATCGAGGCGATGAGCCCGGGCGCGCGTCGCCGCATCTCGGCCGAGACGCTGCAGATCTATGCACCCATCGCCGGCCGGCTGGGCATGAACGAACTGCGGGAGGAACTGGAGGAGCAGGGATTCCGTCATCTCTACCCGAACCGCTACCGCGTGATCCGGCGGCGCGTGCGCAAGAATGCCGGCAACCGGGCCGAGATCATCGACTCGATTACCGAGGCGATCAAGAAGCGGCTGAGTGAATCCGGCATTCCCGCCCGCGTCGAGGGGCGGACCAAGGCGACGTACAGCATCTACTGCAAGATGCGTGAGAAGTCGCTGTCGTTCGACGAGGTGATGGATCTCTACGCTTTCCGCATCGTGACCCACTCCGAACCCCACTGCTACCAGGCGCTCGGCGTGGTCCACTCCCTCTACAAGCCCAAGCCCGGCAGTTTCAAGGACTACATCGCCCTGCCCAAACCAAACGGATACCAGTCGTTGCATACGGTGCTCAACTCGCCGTTCGATGTCCCGGTCGAGATCCAGATCCGTACCGAGGAAATGGACCTGGTGGCCGAGAAGGGGGCCGCCGCGCACTGGTTGTACAAGGCCACACCTGACGGGTCGACCGCGGTACGAGCGCGCGAATGGCTGCTCAAGCTGGTCGAGACACAGTCGCGAGCCGGCGACTCGGTGGAGTTTCTCGATGCGGCCAAGGCCGAGTTGTTCCCCGACGAGATCTTCGTGTTCACGCCGCGCGGCAAGATCATCGACCTCAAGGCCGATGCCACGGCGCTCGATTTTGCTTACGCCATCCATACCGATGTCGGCAACGAGGCCGTCGGGGCCGCCATTGACAAGGTGAAGCTTCCGCTCAATACGAAGCTGGAGACTGGTCAGACCGTCGAGATCATCACCGAGCCCGGGTCGTTCCCGGAGCCGGAGTGGCTGGAGTTCGTCGTCACATCCAAGGCACGCTCGTCGATCCGCTCGCATTTGAAGAATCTCGAGCAGGCCGATTCGGTGGCCATTGGAGATCGCCTGCTCGACCAGGCGCTGGCCCGGCGAGGCACTTCGCTTGAGCGGATTTCGCAACGCCGGCTGGCGCGCTACCTGAAAAAGCTGGGGCTGGACCGGCTCGAGGACTTGCTCATTCGCATTGCCCGCGGCGACATGCTTGCCGGGGTTGCGGCGCAGAAGTTGCTGCCGTTGACGCAGCGCCGGCAGAGCGAGGAGGCCGCGACCGAAACCCTGACCATCGGCGGTACCGAGGGCAGCGCGATCGACTATGCCAACTGCTGCCACCCGGTGCCGGGCGACCCGATCATGGGCTACATGTCGCCGGGCAAGGGCCTTGTCATTCATCGTCAGCGTTGCCCCAACGTGCCGGAATTGAGGAAGAAGCACGCCGATCGCTGCCTGGATGTCAACTGGGCGCCGGTCATGCGCGGCCAGTTCTCGGTTCGACTGAAGATCGTGACTGTCAACGGTCCCGGGGTCCTCGCTTCCGTTTCCGCCACCCTGAGCGAAGTCGGCGCCAATATCGAACGTGTCGAACAACCCTCGACCACCCGCGAAACCGCCATCCTGCATTTCACCCTGGGCGTAAACCACCGCGACCAGCTGGCCCGCATCATGCGCCGCCTGCGCCGCAACCGGCATGTGTTGAAGGTGGCGAGGGAGTGATTTTCAATCGTTAATTCGTTGATTCGTTTTTTGGTTGTTTTGTTGCTCGATAACGCCTTTGCCGCTAGTCAGAATCATTGGCTCCACGGTTTCGAGCAACGAGAGAACGAACAAACGAAAGAACGAACAAACCAACAAGCGAATACACGGAGGCACCGATGAGCAAAACTCCCGTCAACACCGACAACGCCCCCGCCGCCCTCGGCCCTTACTCCCAGGCCATACGTGCCGGCGATACCGTCTATCTTTCCGGCCAGATTCCGCTGGATCCGGCCACCGGGGAGGTGGCAGAAGGCGATTTTGAAGCGCTGGTCAATCGTGTGTTCGACAACCTGGCGGCGGTGGCGAAGGCGGCCGGCGGCTCGCTGGATGATGTCGTCAAGCTCAACATCTTCCTGACCGATCTGGGTCGGTTCGGTGTGGTCAATGAACTGATGGCCGAGCGCTTTTCCGAACCGTATCCGGCCCGCGCCACGATCGAGGTGTCGGCCTTGCCCAAGGGCGTGCCGGTGGAGATGGACGCGGTCATGGTGTTGACCGGCGGCTGACCGGCAGCGGCGTGCGTGCGGTCAAGGAATTGCCGGGGGTCGGCCCGCAGGTGGCCGCCCGGCTCAAGGCACTGGGCATCGTCACCGAGATCGACCTGCTTTTTCACCGGCCGCTGCGCTACGAGGACCGCACCCGCATCACGCCCATGAACCGCGTGCGCCCGGAGGCCCGGGCGCAGATCGAGGGGCGGGTGATGCACCAGGAGGTAGTGCAGCGTCGCCGGCGCATGCTGCTGGTGACCCTGGCCGACGACTCGGGCCAGGTCACGCTGCGCTACTTCCGCTTCTATCCCAGCCAGCGTCGCATGTTCCAGATCGGCAACCGCATCCGCTGCTTCGGCGAGGTACGTTTTGGCCCGGAAGGCTTCGAGATGGCCCACCCGGAGTGCCGGGTGATCGGTTCGCGCTCCCCGGAACCCTTGCCCGAGCACCTCACGCCCATTTATTCGGTCACCCAGGGGCTGGCCCGGGCCACGCTGACCCGGGTGATCGACGAGGCCGTCGATCGGGTTCGAAGCGGGCAACTCGAATTACCGGATCCGCTCGACGGCATGGTCGACCTTGGCGCGTTATCCGAGGCCATTTTGACGATTCACCGTCCGGGACCCGACGAGGATCTCGATGCCCTGATCGACGGCCATCATCCGGCTGTTCGGCGCCTGGCCACCGAGGAACTGCTGGCCCATCACATGGCACTGGCCCGTCTTAACCGTGCCCGGGCGCGCCAGCGCGCACCGAAGCTGGAGAGCGGTGCTGACTTGCGTGCCGGCCTGCTTGAACGGGTCGGTTTCGAGCCCACCGGTGCCCAGCGCCGGGTGAGCGATGAAATTCTCGCCGATCTGCAGCGTGACCGCCCGATGCGTCGCCTGCTGCAGGGCGATGTCGGTTCCGGCAAGACGCTGGTGGCGGCCAACGCGCTGCTCTCGGCTGCCGCCGCCGGCCGCCAGGCCGTCATCGTCGCACCGACCGAGATCCTGGCCGAGCAGCATTTCAATACCTTGTCGGCCTGGCTGGAGCCGCTCGGCCTCAAGCTCGTCTGGCTGGCCGGCAAGGTCAAGGGCAAGGCGCGTCGTGAGGCACTCGAAGCGTTGGCGGGGGAGGCCGATATCGCCATCGGCACCCATGCGCTGTTCCAGGCCGGGGTCGAGTTTCGCGACCTGGCGCTGGTGGTGGTCGACGAGCAGCACCGCTTCGGGGTGCACCAGCGCCTGGCACTGGCCGCCAAGGGCAGCAGCGGGGATTACATTCCGCACCAACTGGTCATGACCGCCACGCCCATTCCGCGCACGCTGGCGATGACGGCCTACGCCGGTCTGGAAGTATCGGTGATCGACGAGTTGCCACCCGGCCGAAAGCCGGTGACGACCGTGGCCATCAGCCAGGGGCGGCGCGAGGAAATTGTCGAGCGGCTGCGCCGCACCCTGGCCGAGGGACGCCAGGCCTACTGGGTGTGTCCGCTGATCGAGGAATCCGATCTGCTGGAGGCGCGCGCGGCCGAGTCCACCGCCGGGGAACTGGGGCAGGCCCTGCCGGGCTTTTCTGTCGGCCTGATCCACGGACGCATGAAGCCGGCCGAGAAGCAGGACGTGATGACCCGTTTCAGTGCCGGCGATATCGACCTGCTGGTGGCTACCACGGTGATCGAGGTCGGGGTCGACGTACCCAATGCCAGTGTGATGATGATCGAGAACGCCGAACGCCTGGGGTTGTCGCAGCTCCACCAGCTACGCGGCCGGGTCGGCCGGGGCAGCGCCCAGGCGGCGTGTGTGCTGATCTACAAGCCGCCGCTGGGCGAGACGGCGAAGGCACGCCTGGAAGTGATGCGCGAGACCACCGACGGCTTCGTCATCGCCGAGAAGGACCTGGAGTTGCGCGGCCCGGGCGAGGTGCTGGGCACACGCCAGACCGGCATGCTGCGGTTCCGGGTGGCTGACCTCGGGCGGGATGCGGAACTGCTCGACCGGGTCAAGGACCTGGCCGGTCGGCTGGATCGGTCCGGCAACGACATCATCATCGAGCGCTGGATCGGGGAGGCGGAGCAGTTTGTGGATGTGTGATGAAAATTGCAAATGGTGAATCGTGAACCGTAAAACGGGGGATGACTTGTTGCCTTTGGCCCGCTTGGCCAAAACGATGATCCTGCGCCAACCCCCGTTTTACGTTTTCCAATTTCCGTTTATCAGCCTTCAGGACTGAGGCGCACAACAAACTCCGTCATGTACCAGGTGCTGGTGGCCTCGAAGCCCGAATCGCTCAGGCCGTAGATCCAGAGTCGGCCGTCCTCGTCGCTGGTGACTTCGAATTCCTGGCCGGCGGTGCTGACGCGTTTGAGGCGCCACGGGGCGTCTGGATCGCCGCACCACTCATCGCTCAGGCCATTGGCCATGTCGCCCACGGCCAGTGCGTAGTCGCCGGGCATGGCCTGCTGGCCCAGATCGATGCTGGGCCGGCGCATGGGCGGCATGTCACCCGAGGCGTTGTCCTCGAGTACGTAGTCAGGGCGTTCGCCTGATGCACCCAGGCGCATGAAGACTGACTCGCCGGGTGAGCCGCCCACGCCGAAGCAGCCCGAGGGCACGTTGGTGGCGAACTGCATTTCCAGTTCCAGCCGGTAGGCTGCTTCAGGCTCGAGGCCGCCGATCGGGCGCATCAGTACCATCATCAAATCGTCGGTGCGATTGTTGCCGCTGATGCGGATGCCCTGACGGCTGGACCAGCCATCGGGCAGGGCGGCATGACCCCAGTCGAGCTCCATGAAGTCTTCTTCGCCGTCCCAGTAATCAAGAAACAGGGCTTCGAATTCCTGGTTGCCGCGGTCAAGATTGAACGATCGGGTCTCGTCGAAGGAATTGGTGATCGCGCAGCGTGACCCATCGATGCGGGTGAGCCGCTCCAGCGGAAACTCGGCCGGAAGGTGATAGTCATCGGCCGGGGTATATGAGATGGCGGCACTGTCGCAGTCGGTCAACCGGAAGTGAATGTTGCCCCACACCGAGCCAGCGATATCCTGCGGGTCGAAGTCATCCGGGAAGCGGGCGCCCTTGTACTGGCGCATCTCGGCGGTCAGGACGTCGCCTTGCACATCAGCCAGGCCGAGCAGCCACAGCGGATTGCCGTCCATGTCGTAGGTGTACCAGGTCACCAGCGCCTCGCTGAGATCCAGCATTTCGATCTGCAAGCCGTGTCCGGGCCGGTTTTCCTCATACCAGTGGCCGCTCACGTCATGGTCGATGAACGCTTCCTGAGCGATTGCTCCGCTAGACAGGGCGATGGTCAATGCGATCGTGGCGGCTGTCGCCGACAAGGCCTGGGATAATGTTTTCATCAAGCCTGCTCCGGACGTGGGTGAAGTTCAAAACGCAACTCTATCAATCTCTTGCGCTCCTGTCATCCTGCAGCATATCGGGTAGATGCAAGAGTGGGATCCAATATGCGATACTAAGAAGTTCCGTACGGTTCGGTACTGCACGGTGGTCAAGGGGTTTTTGGGCCACCGCGCGCGCGCCGGGCTGCCCGCATTAATTGAAGATTGTTTCCCAAGGAGAACCCGGTGACAGAGCGCAAACTGACCCTGACCGATCCCGAGAGCGGGAAAACGCTGGACCTGCCGGTGGTGTCCGGTACCGAGGGCGATCCGACCCTGGACATCAGCAAGCTGCATTCCCAGCTCGGTCACTTCACTTTCGACCCCGGATACGGCTCGACGGCGAGTTGCAAGAGCGACATCACCTATATCGACGGCAATGCCGGGATTCTGCGCTATCGGGGTTATCCCATCGAGCAGCTTGCGGAGCAGTCCAACTTCGTCGAAGTGGCATATCTGCTGCTCTACGGCGAGTTGCCGGATTCAGACCAGTTCGCGCGCTTC
The DNA here is from genome assembly GCA_007128175.1 of Wenzhouxiangella sp. Taxonomy (GTDB): domain Bacteria; phylum Pseudomonadota; class Gammaproteobacteria; order Xanthomonadales; family Wenzhouxiangellaceae; genus Wenzhouxiangella. The sequence continues at coordinate 8,551 of SKXY01000057.1, forward strand.
GAACGCGACATCACCTATCACACCATGGTCCACGAGAAGGTCAACAGCTTTATATCGGGGTTCCATTACAACGCCCATCCCATGGCCATCCTGTCCGGCGTGGTGGGGTCATTGGCGGCGTTCTACCACGACAAGCTCGACATCAACGATCCCGAACAGCGCGAACTGGCCGCCAAGCGCCTGATCGCCAAGATGCCGACCATCGCCGCGGCCGCCTATCGCCATTACATGGGCTGGCCGAGCGCGTATCCGCGCAATTCGCTCAATTACTCCGAGCGTTTCCTGCACATGATGTTTTCAGTGCCGGCCGAGCCCTACGAGGTCAACCCGGTGGCGGCGAAGGCGCTGGACCTGCTGTTCATCCTGCACGCCGACCACGAGCAGAATGCCTCGACCTCGACGGTGCGCCTGGTCGGCTCGACCGGCGCCAACCCGTATGCCTGCGTGGCCGCCGGTATCGCCGCACTGTGGGGGCCGGCACATGGCGGCGCCAACGAGGCCGTGCTCAACATGCTCAACGAGATCGGTGATGTCAGCCAGGTCGGCAAGTACGTCGAAAAGGCCAAGGACAAGAACGACCCTTTCCGTCTGATGGGTTTCGGTCATCGCGTCTACAAGAACTTCGACCCGCGCGCGACCATCATCCGCAAGGCCTGCCACGAGGTACTCGACGAGCTCGGCCAGTCCGATCCGCTGCTTGACCTGGCCATGGAGCTGGAAAAGATCGCCCTGGAAGACGACTACTTCGTCGAGCGCAAGCTCTATCCCAACGTGGATTTCTACTCCGGCATCATCTACAAGGCGCTGGGCATCCCGACCAGCATGTTCACCGCCATGTTCGCCATCGGCCGCACCGTCGGCTGGGCCAGCCAGTGGCTGGAACAGGCCGGCAGCCCGCACCGCATCGGCCGGCCGCGGCAGGTTTACACCGGCGCTGGTGAGCGCGACTACATGAAGATCTCCAAGCGCTGACGCGCTGGTCGCTGAAACGGAAAACGTGAAACAAAAAACGGGGGAAATCTCCTCGCCTTCGATCAAGTCAAGCAGGCCAATGGCTGGGCCACACCCTTGGCCACCATCCTCGACTCGAAGCCCAGGAGTTCTCCCCCGTTTTACGATTTACGTTTTCCGATTCCTGCGGTTAATTCAGAGAAACAGGTCTGGAAGAAGCTTGGCGCCCGGCTTGACCGCATAACGCTCCAGATCCGTCACCCCCGCCTTTTCCAGCACCTCGTCGTCGATGAAGAAGTTGCCGGTGGTCTGCCGGGACGGCTGGGTCAGTACCCAGTGGGCCGCGTCGGCCATGATGTCGGGCTTGCGGCAATTTTCGGGGTTGACAGCATCGCCCAGCATGGCCAGGGCGGCGGTGGCGATCACCGTTCGCGGCCACAGGGCGTTGACGGCGATACCCCGGGTACGGAATTCCTCGGCCATGCCCAGAACGCACATGCTCATGCCATACTTGGCCATGGTGTAGGCCACGTGGGGGGCGAACCACTTTGCGTCCATGTTCAGCGGTGGCGAAAGGTTGAGAATATGCGGGTTGTCGGCCTGCTCCAGCCACAGCAGGGCCTTTTGCGAGGACACGAAGGTGCCGCGAACGTTGACCCCGTGCATGAGGTCGTATCGTTTCATGGGCACATCAGGCGTCGGCGCGAGGTAAATCGCCGAGGCGTTGTTGACCAGGATGTCGATTCCACCGAAACGGGTTGCCGTTTTCTCCATCGCTTCGGCAACGGCGTCCTCGTCGCGAATGTCGACCTTCAGCGCCAGGGCCTGGCCGCCGGCGGCCTCGATGTCTTCGGCGGCGGTGTGAATGGTGCCGGGCAGCTTCGGGTGCGGCCGGTCGGTCTTGGCGGCAATGGCGATATTGGCGCCGTCACGCGCCGCCCTGAGGGCGATGGCCAGGCCGATGCCGCGCGAAGCACCGGTGATGAACAGGGTCTTGCCCTTGAGTGACGTGGTCATTTTGTTGGTGTCCGTTGGGGGTGGAAACTTATTATGGTAGATCACTAGTGGATACCGGGTTCCTTTCCAGCATCAACCAGCTGCTCCAGTCGCACCCCGGCTGGCTGGTGGCCATGGCGTTTGCATTTGCGCTGCTCGAGTCGCTGGCCATCATCGGTATCTTCATTCCCGGCATCGTGCTGCTGTTCATCGTCGGCGCCGTGATTGGCGCCGACCTGTCGTTGTTCTTGTGGTGCTGGGCCAGTGCCGCGGCCGGTGCGCTGGTGGGCGATGTCATCAGTCACTGGGCGGGTTACCGGTTTCGCGTGCATGTACCGCGCCTGTGGCCATTGAGCCGGCGTCCGGACATGCTGGCCGCCGGGCAGGCGGCGGTGATCGGTCATGGCGGCAAGGCGATCATCATCGGGCGCTTCGTCGGCCCGCTGCGCCCGGTCGTGCCGCTGGTGGCCGGCATGATGAGCATGCCGCTGCGTTCGTTCCTGTTGTTTGCCGTGCCCGCCTGCCTGCTGTGGGCGCCGGCCTACCTGTTGCCCGGCATGCTGTTCGGGGCCTCGCTGGAACTGGCCGCGGAATTTGCCGGGCGCCTGGTCGTCATATTGCTGATTGTGGTACTGGGCGGCTGGCTGGTGGTCTGGGTGACCCGGCTGATCTACAACTTCACCGCCCGTCGCAGCGGCTGGTGGCTGAAGGGCCTGATTCGCTGGAGCAGTGACCACCCGCTGATGGGGCGCGTCGTCGGCCCGTTGTTCGAGCCGGGCAAGCGCGAGCTCATTTCGGTGGCACTGCTGGGCATGCTGTTGTTGCTGTCCCTGGCCGTGCTGCTGGCCGTTTTGCTGATTGCGCCTTTTGCCGTCGATACCTGGGATGCCGAGCGCCGGGTGGCCGGCTGGGCGGCGAGTCTGCGCAGCCACCTGACCGATCCCGTCTTCGTTGCCCTGTCGCTGGCTGGTGACCTCCGTGTCATGGCTTTGCTGTCGGCGGTGATCACGTTGTTGCTGCTCGCCTACCGGCGCACCAACGCAGCCTGGCACTGGCTGGTGGCCACGGCCGGGGCCTGGGTTCTCGCGGAGCTGCTGGGCGGGTTGATGGGCTTGCTGATCGAGGCACCCGAGGCCATGCCATCTCTGGGCGAGCTACCCCATCGTGGCACCACTCTGGTCACGGCGGTGCTGGGATTTTTCGCCGTGATGGTCGCCAAGGACCTGCATGCCAGTCGTCGCAAATGGCCCTACCTGGTCACCAGCCTGCTGTTGATGCTGGTTTGTTTCGCCCATCTCTACCTCGGACGCGCATCAGTCAGTGGCGTTCTGGCCGCTCTGGCCCTTGGGGGTGGATGGGTGGCCCTGGTCGGCATCGGCTATCGTCAGCGTTCGCTGCCGCGCAGCCGGGCGGGCCTGCTGGTTATCACGTTCTACGGGCTGTTCGTTGTCATGGCCGGCTTGCATGCCCAGGACCGGATGGCCGCCATGCTCGAGGGGACCCGCCTGGCCCAGCCCGAACGCCTGATGACACGTTCCGAGTGGCTCGATGACGGATGGGAGCGCTTGCCGCAGGAGCGTTCACGGATCGGGGTCGCGGAGATTCAGCGATTCGACCTGCAACTGGCCGCCAATCTGCACGACGCTGAGCGCGCCCTTGAAGCGGCTGGGTGGCGGCCACCGCCCCGGCCCGAGCAGCCGCTGGTTTCACTGCTCAGTGCCCGGCCCGACCCGCTGACCCTGCCGCATTTTGCCCGCGATTTCTCCGGCCGCCCGGAAAACCTGATTCGCGTGCTGCCGATGAAAGGCGGGCAGGTGGCGGTTATTCGGTTGTGGGCATCCGGGGCGCGACTGGAGCCGGATGGGCCGCCCATCTGGCTTGGTCAGTTGCGCCTGGCCCGGGTCGGCAGCTTCCTCGGAATATTCAATCGCTGGGAAGATTCGGGCATCGAACAACAGCAGCGCATGCTTTGGCTGGCGCCGGCCTTCGGCGAGTTCGATATTGCCGTGACCGGCGACCGGGTCTGGCTGATCGCCGAGCCGGAGCTCAATCGTCCTCGTTCTGCTCCTGCAGCAGACTGATGATGGCCTCCAGCCGTCCGACGGGGTCGGTGGTCTCGAGCAGGGCCTGGGCATGATCGATGTGCAGCGGGAGCATGGCCGCCAGGCAGCGTCCGAGTTCACCCGCGTCGTCCAGATCGACATCGAGCCCCGCGGCAGTCTCGCGGTGGCGCAACAGTTCCTGCATCAGGGTCTGCAGTACCGAGAAACGTGCCGGTACGCCGACCGCCGGCTCGGGCGGCAGCCAGTCGATCTGGCCGATCAGCAGGCCGTCTTCGCGCGCGCGGGTCTCGACAATGCGGAATCGCCTGCGCCCTTCGCATTGCAGGCCGAGCAGACCGTCTTCCAGGGTGGAGAAGTCGACGATGGCCGCCTCGCAGCCGATGCGGGCATGGCGGGCAAGCTGGCCTTCCCGTGCCGGCCAGGCGCAGATCACGCCGAAGCCCTGGTCGTTGCGGGTGCAGTCGCGCACCATGTCGAGGTAGCGCTGTTCGAAAATGCGCAGCGACAGCGTTGCCCCGGGGAACAGCACGGTGTTAAGCGGGAAGAGAGGAAGGTCTGTGCTCACTTCAGCCTGTCGAAAAAACGGGTCGGTGCGCTTTCGAAACCCCGATTGCTCATGAAGACCACATGATCGCCGGGGCGCGCCTTTGCCACCAGGTCGTCGAGCAGGGCCTCGACCCGGCTGCGCGGACGTCCCTCCCCGCCACATTTCTCCAGCACGTCATGGGGATCCCAGTCCATCGCATCGCTGGTCCGCAGCCAGACGTGGTCGGCCGCGGCCAGGGCTGGCGGCAGATCGTTGACGTGAAAGCCCGCCCGCATGGTGCTGCTGGCCGGCTCCAGGGCGACCAAGATACGGGCGCTGCCAACGGCTCGACGCAGTCCTTCCAGGGTCAGGCGAATAGCAGTCGGATGATGGGCAAAATCGTCGTAGACGTGTATGCCGCCGCGCTCGCCCAGTTTTTCCAGGCGGCGCTTGACGCCACGGAATTCCGTGAGCGCCGCGATGGCCTGTGCCGGATCGATGCCCGCCTCGACGGCTGCGGCAATGGCGGCGACGGCATTGAGGGCGTTGTGACGACCGGTTTGCGACCAGGCGAGTCGGCCGACCGTCGCACCATGTCTGTGGATTTCCAGTTCGCGTCCTGCCGGCTCGAGCAATTTCACCTGCCACTCGCAAGTGGGCTGGGCGTCGAGGCCGAATGGCACTTTCCGGCTCCAGCAGCCCCGCTCCAGCACTGTCGCCAGCCCGGTATCGGCGCCATTGACCACGATGCTGCCGTTGCCGGGAATGGTGCGGACCAGGTGGTGGAACTGGGTCTGGATCGCGGCGAGGTCGGGGTAGATGTCGGCGTGGTCGAATTCCAGGTTGTTGAGAATGGCAATGCGCGGGCGGTAGTGCACGAACTTGGCGCGCTTGTCGAAGAAGGCGGTGTCATACTCGTCAGCCTCGACGACGAAATAGTCCTCGCCGGTGCGGGCCGATACACCGAAATTGACCGGAACGCCACCGATCAGGAAGCCGGGTTCGAGGCCGGCGTGTTCCAGAATCCACGCCAGCATGCTCGCGGTGCTGGTCTTGCCGTGGGTGCCGGCCACGGCCAGCACCTTGCGTCGCCTGAGGTAGTTCTCCCCCAGCCAGCGGGGACCGGAAGCGAAGGGAATGTTTTCGTTGAGGACGTGTTCGACCGCCGGGTTGCCGCGACTAAGGGCGTTGCCGATGATCACCAGGTCGGTATCCTGCGCGATGTGCGCCGGGTCGTAACCTTCCGACAAGGCGATGCCGAGCTCCTCGAGCTGGGTGCTCATCGGCGGATAGACATTCTCGTCTGATCCGCTGACATGGTGTCCGTCGGCGCGCGCGAGTGCCGCCACGCCGCCCATGAATGTGCCGCAAATGCCCAGTATGTGTATCTTCACAAAGGTCCCGCCAACGTGGTGATGGTAAACAGGGTGATGGCGAACAATACCACTGCCACCGCCAGTCCGGCGGCATAAGTGGTGTTGAGCGCGTGTCGCCAGATGTGCGCATCGATGGCGAAAGACCAGAGGAACACTGCCAGGCTGGCCAGGGCGGTGAACAGCGGTGGTTCGCCTTCACCCCCGCCGGTTGCAGCCAGCGGCAGGCTGATCGCGGTCAGGATGGCGCTGGTGCCGAACAATGCGGTGACGGTTTGTGACCAGCGCTGCGGCAGCTGCCTGAGCGTCAGTACGATCCTTGCCAGCAACAGTGGCAACGTCAGGGCCAGTATCAGCACCAGAACCGGTTGTTCGGGGGTCTGTCCCACGCTCATGGCCACCGTGGTGACGAGCAGGTAAAGTAGCATCGCCACGACCAGGGGCGAACTGCCGGCAGGGAGATCCTGCGGGCCGAGCCGCAGCATCACGATTCCGAACAGACGGGCGACGAGATCAGTCATGGATGAACAGTCGGCAAATGAACGTGTTCTAGATTGTAGCGGCAGTGTCTGCCCGGAACCGGTCATGCGCACTCGTGAGGCGATCGCCGGACTGTCTGCCGGCGATGTGCTCGAGGTGATCGCCACCGATCCACTTGCAGAACTCGACCTGTCGGTGTTCTGCGAGCACACCGGTCACGAGTTGTTGTCCACGCAAACCGTCGACGGAACGCTGCGTGCCAGGATTCGAGTCAGTTCAGGGCGTCGGCCAGGCGCCGGTTGATGTCCTCGATGCTGCCGATGCCGTCGATCTGCTCGAGCAGCCCCTTCCTGCGGTAATAGTCGGATACCGGGGCGGTTTGCTCGCGGTAGACAGCCAGGCGGTTGCGGACAACCTCCTCGGTGTCGTCGGAGCGGCCCTCTTCCTCGGCCCGCCTGGCCAGACGCTCGACAATCTGTTCCTCGTCGACCACCAGTTCCAGCGCCTTTTCCGCCGGTTGTTCCAGGCGATCGAGTACCTCGTCGAGCGCGCGCGCCTGCGACAAGTTGCGCGGGTAACCGTCGAGGATGAAACCTGGTTTGACGTCGGCTGACCCGAGACGCTCCTCGATCAGTCCCAACATCAGTTCGTCGGGCACCAGCTCGCCGCGATCCATGAAGGATTGCGCCTTCTGTCCCAATGGCGTGCCTTCGGCAACCGCCGAGCGCAGCAGGTCGCCGGTGGAAATATGGGGAACGCCCAGGCGGTCCTTGAGCAGCGCCGCCTGGGTGCCCTTGCCCGAGCCGGGCGGGCCAAGCAATACGATACGCATGATTTTTGTTGCCGTGATTGACAGGGTCTGAAACCAAGCGGTCAAAGCTAACCGGAAGGGGTGAGAGTGTCAAATGGGAGATTCGGGCTGGTCAGCGCTGCAGTTGCCATCCATCGTTGCTCACATCGCAGTTTTGTTATTATCCTGCTCACTTTCGCACCCTTTGCCTGAATCTATGCTTCGCTTCTCTCTTTTGCCCCTGCTGCTGGTCGCCACTGTGGCCCCGGCCTCCGACGTCTTGCCCCTGGAAACGTTTTTCAAGCACGCAGAATACGACCAGATTGCCCTCTCGCCTGGCGGTAACTACCTGGCGGTGACCATGCCCCAGGAAGAGAATACCGGCGTCGCGGTGGTCGATATCTCCAACTTCCCGGAACTTGAGGTGCTGACCAATATTTCCCCCAGCGGGAGTGAAGAACATCTCGGGGGGCTGTTCTGGGCTACCGACGAGCGTTTGCTTATGACATCCACCCGGCAACGGGGCTCGCTCGCCACCCCTGTGCCGACAGGGAGGATTTACGCGACAGATGCCGACGGAAGTCGCCAGCGTACCCTTCAGCAAGGCTTTGACCGATCCGGTCAGGCAGTCGCGCGGTTTGTCACTTTTGCCCACAGATTGCCTGATGACGAGCATCATGTCCTGGTTGTCGAACGCACCCACGACCGGGAGCGCCCAGTCGCCCGCCGCATGAATATTCAGCGCGAGGGTCGGGCCCGAATCGTCGCAAGATCACCGCTGTCACGTGGCGATCTGGGTACTGATGCCGACGGTGATGTGCTCTTCGCCAGCGGCATCAATGACGATTACGAGCCGGAATTTGCGTGGCGCCCGGACACGGACAGTGACTGGCGTACATTTGAAAACCCCTTTCAGGGGTCGGTGAGTTTCTACGGTTTCAATTCTGAACGAACGCACTTCTACATCGGTTCCCGTGATCGCGAGAACATGGGCATTTACCGTTTCGGTGTCGAGGATGGCCGTCACGAGCTTGTCCTTGGAGACGAAAACTTTGAAGTGCTTTCCCCGATCTGGAACCGCGAGCGTTCACGCCTCGTTGGCGCGGTCTTCAACTCGCCCCGGCCAGAGCCAAGATTCATTGATCCCGATGACACAGTCGCTCGAATCATAGCCGGTCTTCGAGAGGCCTTGCCGGGCTATGACATGACGCTTTCCAGTTTCAGCGATGACGGACGTTTCGCCGTTGTGCGCATGTACAGCGACCGTGAACCCGGCACATTCATGCTCCTGGACACCGAAAGCATGTCCCTGGACGAATTGGTGGCGATCCGCGAGTGGGTTCGGGCCGAGCAAATGGCCGAGATGCAGCCGATCCAGGTTACCGCCCGCGATGGGCTCGAGCTGTTCGGGTTCCTGACGTTGCCTCCCGGGGTTGAGGAGCCGGACGAGCTGCCGTTGGTGGTCGAGGTCCACGGTGGGCCGCACGGTCCGTTCGATCGCTGGCAATGGCAGCCCTGGGTGCAGGCCATGGCGAGCCGGGGCTATGCCGTCCTGCAGGTCAACTTCCGCGGCTCGGGTGGTTACGGCCAGCAGTTCGAGGAAGCCGGCTACACCCACTGGGGTGACAAAATGCAGGACGATCTCAAGGATGCGGCGAAGTGGGCTATCGAGCAGGGTATCGCTCATCCGGACCGAATCTGCATCTCCGGAGCAAGCTACGGCGGTTACTCGGCCATGATGAGCGTGGTGCGCCATCCCGATTTCTATCAGTGTGCATTTGCCTTTGTTGGCGTCTACGATCTGGAACGTGCCAAGCGCGAGGGTAATATCGCCCGCCGTATCGGCTTCGGGCGAGCCTATCTGGACCGCGCGCTGGGTACCGATGAAGAGCGCCTGCGTGAGCATTCACCGGCCTTCCAGGCCGAACGTATACAGGCGGACGTGTTTATCGCCCACGGCGGCCGTGATGAGCAGACCCACTACAATCAGTACCACGTAATGGTCGAGGCGCTGGAAGATGCCGGGGTTTCACACCAGAAGCTGTTTGTGCGCGATGAAGCGCATGGTTTCTACGAACTGGATAACAACGTGAAGCTCTACGGCAAGGCGCTGGAATTGTTCGACCGCAATATCGGCTCGGGCTGGGCGGCTGATTCGGGGGACGAGTAACAACGAGGTGCACTAGCCAAATGCGTAATGTCATATGTACCAAGTGGGGTACGAAGTACGGGCCTGAGTATGTCAATCGGCTATTCCGCATGGTGCGCCGGAATCTGGTTGGTGATTACCGTTTCGTGTGTTTTACCGACGACCCGGCCGGGCTGGAGGACGGCATAGAGGCTTTCGAGTTGCCGGATGTTCCCGTCGTCGGTCACCGCCTCGATCACGGCTGGAAGAAGTTGGGCGTTTTGGCCTCGCCACTGGCCGATATCACGGGGCAGGTGCTCTACCTGGACCTGGATGTGGTCATTACCGGTGATCTTGGGCCATTGTTCGAACTTGATGGCCCCTTCCGGGTCATCAAGGACTACAAGGTTTTTCGCTATCGGCACCACTACACCGGCAACACCTCGGTGTTTCGTTTTGAAGCCGGGGCGCATTCGGCGCTGCTTGATGAACTGGCTGAGATGGGCGAGCGTGTCATGGAAGACTTCCGCAACGAGCAGGAACTGATTTCCTGGTACATGCGGCGGGAAGGCCTTCTCGACTACTGGCCGCGGCAATGGTGCCCGAGTTACAAGCATGACTGCGTGCCGCTGGTGCCGATGGGCTGGTTCCGCAAGCCGAGGCTGCCTGCCGGGGCGAAGGTGATCGTGTTTCACGGTGACCCCAAGCCCGAGGATGCGGTTGATGGCGGGCACGGCAGCAAGTGGTACCGAATCATCAGGCCGGCTCCCTGGCTGGCAGACTACATGCGCTAGTGGCGTCCGTGGGCGCCTTCGCGGTCATGGTGGTGTATCGATTGCCGGGAGGGCCGCGGACTCGCAGGCGTTGACCGTCAATCGAGCAGGCTTATCCGGTCAAGGTTTCCTGTCTCCGGTACCAGCCCCTGATCCCGGGCCCAGGCAAGCGTCTGTTCAATGCGTTCGGCTTTATCCTGTCTCAGTTGGTCACGGGAACTTCGAATCCCCCGGCTGTCGGCCGATTCACCGGTCTTGGCGTCGTGCCCCATGACACCCCTTACATGTGTCTCCACTTCATCGTCGGCGGCATCAATACCGAGCCAGTGATGAAAGGCGCGGGTCGCACCCAGTGGATCAGCGAGGAATCGATCGGCCGGAAGCGTTCGCACGGTTCCCGGGTTGTTCTCGGCAAGCTGGCACAGATCCAGAATCTGTAGCGACCAGGTCATGGCCGCCTGTTGCATCAGTGGTTGTTGCAGATGTTGCTGAATCACTGATTTGTCAGCGCCGCGGTCCATCAGGAAGGCCTTCAGAAACATCCAGAGTTGCTGTCCGGCCTCGCGCTCATGCTTGAGCATGGACACGAGAAAGGCCTCCAGTTTTCCCCACATGATCAAGATGCGTGTGGAGGGCCATTCGGCCTGGATTGGCCGGAGCAGGTTGTTGGTGAAGTTCGTGAACTTGACGGCCACTTTCTGTCGTGGTTCGTAGCGCTTGCCCAGAAGGTGCCAGGTTGACCGGGGGAAATCGCTTTCCATCACCTCTCGATATGGGCGGTTGCGAAAGTCGTTGGCCAGTGTGTTGAGAATTCTGGGCTCGCGCAGCACCATGAGATTCGGTGTCTCTATGCACCGCGCAAAAAGTGTGGAGGCACAGAAGCTGGTGTGGGCGATGACCGCCTCCGGGGGGTCGAGTTCGCGTGTCATCGGGGCGATTTCCCGCAACGGTCGATGCAGTACCGTCGTCGGACGCGGCGTCATGCGATGGTCCAGAAAGGCAGATTCCGCGTAAGTGCGCCGTGAGACGGGTACGAACAGCAGTCTGCCGCTTTCATGGACGTCGAACAGAAAATAGTCGGGTGATCGGGCCAGGGCTCGGGTGCCCGGATCCTGCTGTTGCGAAGGTGGTTCCATGCCTGGGCATTAAACCACAGTCGGGCAGTCGATGATGCCGGGATGCCTGCCGCGATCGGTCACCGGAACCCTGAATGCGGCACGATTGATTTATACTGAAAGCCGTACGGCACTGTACGCTCCCGGGT
>SKXY01000174.1 GCA_007128175.1 Wenzhouxiangella sp.
CAGCAAAACGATGATTTCAGTGGCACACCAACGCCACCGATGCCTAACGAGCCGACACGGCCGACCGACGCAAGCAGACGTGATGCACCCGGCACCCTGCGGCCCACCCCCACCGCCTGCGGCCCAATCCGCACCGCCCCGCTGCGATCACTCCTGGATCGGATGAAGCGACACGAACTCGGCAATGACCCGCGCCACTCGTTCGGGGTGGAGAATCTGCAGTGTGTGGTCCACGCCATCCAGTGTCACGGACTCGGCATTGGGAAGCTTGTCCATCAGCAGCGCCTTGCCCTGTTCGAAGTAGCCATCGGCACCGGCAACTCCCGAAGATTCACTGCCCAGGACGTAAAGCGCAGGCTGAGTTATCCGTGACGCGCGTTCCCGGTCGAATTCGAACTCGGCCAACCCCGGCACCTCCAGGGCGAAAAACGTGGCGGCATCACCAATGGCTTGATCCACGGAACCGGGCACGACGTCCTCCATCTCGCGCCATTCCGGCCGGGCCAGACGACTCAAAAAGGCATCAACCGCAGCCTCCGCGTCACCGGCCTCGAAATGCGACCCGGCGTATTTGATCCGTTCCATCAGTTGATCGGCTGCCGGCACTGCCATCATCGGCGGTTCCAGCAAGACCAGCGAATGCACTCGCTCTGGCGCCTGCAAGGCCAACTCCATGGCAATCACGGCACCACTGGAGTGCCCGACGAGATGGGCGCGCTCGACGTCCAGATGATCCAGCAGCGCCATCGCATCGGCTACCGTCCGATCGAGAAAGGCTTCGGGCGCAATATCGAGCGGCACGCTGTCGGCGTAACCGCTGCGCTGGTACCTGATCAACCGATGATCACTCAGAGCCGGTTCATCCATGACGGGTATGAATGTATCGGATATAAGGGCACCATGGATCATCACAATGGCCTCGCCGTCGCCGCGCTCCTGATAAACGAGATAGCCGTCAGCAACTGGAGCACGTTCGAGTCCCGGCCCGGCCTGCGCGGTCGCGACAAGCACCATACCCAGCACCAGTATTAAACGTTTCATAAACCCTCCCGAGTTTTGAGCCTGGAACCTCGTGAATACATGACGAGATCCTATACCGGGAAACGGAGTCCAGATGGACGGCCCGCCAGGGGATTGGGGGGAGGGTTCAGGGTCCAGGTAAGGCTGCAGTTCCTCCCAACCTTTCGGGCCGCAGGGTGTTGGGTGCAACACGGCTGATTGAGTTGCGGAAGCAGGCACCAGCCCCGCCGTACCACCTGCGACAACATTCCCTGGACGAAGTCCGAAAAACCAATGCAGCAACACGATGTTCAGAGGCACACCAACGCCACCGATGCCGCACGAGCCGTCCCGGCCAACCAACGCAAGCAGGCGTGATGCACCCGGCACCCTGCGGCCCAACCCCCACCGCCCGGCACCCTCCGGCCACCCCCCTAAATCCTGGTGCGAACGTCGATCAGTTCGGGGAAGAACTGCAGGTCGAGGGCACGTTTGAGGAAGGACACGCCGGATGAGCCGCCGGTGCCGCGCTTGTGGCCGATGACGCGTTCGACGGTCTTCATGTGACGGAAGCGCCAGAGCTGAAAGCTCTCCTCGATGTCGATCAGTTTCTCGGCCATCTCGTAGGCATCCCAGTGGGTTCCGCGGTCGGTGTAGATGAGGCGAAAGACCTCGGTCACGTCGGGATCGGCTTCATAGGGCTCGGCCCAGTCACGCTCGACCTTGTCTGTCGGTACCGGCAGTCCGCGGCGGGAGAGGTAGCGCAGAAACTCGTCGTAGAGACTGGGCTGGTCAAGGTAGCCCTTCAGCCAGTCGTGAATCTCGGGTTCATGGGCAAAGACCTTGAGCATGTCGGCATTCTTGTTGCCGAGCAGGAATTCCAGCGCTCGGTACTGCGGTGACTGAAAGCCGGAAGCCCCGCCGAGCACGCCGCGAAACTCGGCGTATTCCGAGGGGGTGAGTGTTTCCAACACCGCCCATTGCTCGAACAACTGGCGCTGGATCTGCTTGACCCGGGCCAGGATCTTGAAACAGGGCTCAAGCTCGTCGGAGCGCACGTGAGTCAGCGCCGCACCGAGTTCATGCAGCAGCAGCTTGATCCACAGCTCCGAGGTCTGGTGCTGAATGATGAACAGCATCTCGTCGTGGTGCTCTGGATCGGACAGCGGCTGCTGCGCCGACAGCAGGCGGTTCAGCCCGAGATAACCCGAGTAAGTCAGACGGTCTTTCAGGTCGGTTTCGATCTCCGCTTCCAGGTCGCGGCGGTTGGCCATGCTCAATCTCCGGTTGATTCGGTTGCATGATAGCGGACAGACCCGTTCAGGGCATGGCTTCGGCACGCTCGTTGCGCCGTCTGAGCTGCTCCTTCCAGTGCTGCACGCGAACGCGCTCCTTGATGATATCGATCGCCTCCACGGTCATCCTCGTGCCGATGTCGCCGAGCTCAGGGTGATCGTCCAGGATGGCGTCGATGATGACCGAAACACTCTCGTCGACCAGGCGGTTGTTCTCCGCGGCGCTGATGTCGCTCACCGTGCGATCAAAAACCTCGTAGACGATGTCATTGATCGATTGCTGCAACTGACTGACCACGGCGCGGCCGAGCATCGGCACGCGCTCGAGATTGCGGATGCCCGCATTGGCACGGACTGCGTCGCTGATGACCGAATCGACGTACTCACGAATGGTGTCCTGGTGTTGGTTGTAGCTGCGCTGCGCGATCAGCCCGATGCGCCGGGACAAATGCTCGACCAGCTTCTCGCGCTGCGGGGCGATCACCTCGGTGATGACCTGGCGGGTGATCGGAGTTTCGTCCTCGACTTCACGCCTGACATCGTCGAGCGTGCGGATCATGACGCGGTCGGACACCTCGTCGATGAAGGCGTTGAAGTAGAACTCGAAGAATCGATAGATGCGGGTGTCGGTCATGTCGATCACGCCCATCTTCTGCAGCCGTATCATCAACGACACGATACGCAGCAGGCGCAACATGCGCAGTGAGCCGATCGGAATACAACCGACCAGGTCATACCAGCGCATGAACGGGTAGAAATACCAGCGAGGATAGATGCCCTTGCGGATCGACATCACCCACTGGAAACAGAATTCGGCAAGGAATATCGCGACGAAAACGAGGTCATAGTACAGGAAGTGCTCGTGAACCCGCTCACCGTAGAAGTCGCCAAACGCGGGCGCCAGGGCGTCAAGCACCTGCTGCATGGCGGCGGTGGCGTAGAGCGTGTCGAAGATGATGAAGGCCAGATTGATACTGACCAGGGCGACCATGAGCAGGTCCAGCACCAGCCAGGAGGTCTGGCGGGTCTCGCGCAGTTTGCGGCGATCGAAGCGGATCGACATGGGATGCGACCTTTTCGAGAATGAGTATCACTGATTCTGCCACCAATAGTGCCGCCACCCCAACGCAGCACGGTTTCCCGGGAAAATGCCGACTGAACGGCCCGTGCTATGTTGAAAGCCGTGTGCAAGCTGCCGACGACATCCCGTGACCAAGGAAATGCAACAAGGCAGGCGCCGCCGAAAGGACCGAAAGCGCATCCCCTGGCTGAGACTGACCGCGCTGGCCCTGGTCGTCCTGGTACTGGGCGGCACCGCCACCTGGCTGTGGTGGACCGAACGCCATCCTGAGCGGGAGCGGGATCTGCGGCTGCAGGTACAGGAACATTTGCACGAGTGGTTCCCCGAACAGATGGAGCTGCCCGACGATGTATTCGGGTTCAATCCGCGCTCGCTGCGTTTCGACGACACGCGCTCGCCGGACGTGCTGTTGTTGCACGGACTCGACGAACCCGGCGGCATCTGGGATGAACTAGTCGCCGCCCTGGACGAGGCCGGCATCAACGCCTGGGAGTTCCGTTACCCCAACGACCAGGCCATAGACCACAGTACCGATCTGCTGGCCGAGCACTGGCCGCAACTGGATGAGGAACTCGAGCTCATCCTCATCGGCCACAGCATGGGCGGACTGGTCATTCGGGATTTTGTCACCCGCTGGCGCCACCCCGTCGACGAAACTACCGGGATTGACGGTGCCGCAATCGTCGGCACGGTACTGGTCGCCCCACCCAACCAGGGCTCGGAGTGGGCCAGGCTGCGAGCCTGGCTGGAAATTCGCGAGTGGATCGGCGATATTCGCGAACGCCGTTTTTCACTGTTTGCCGCGCTGCGCGACGGCACCGGTGCGGCCAAGATCGACCTCCGGCCCGACAGCGCCTTTCTTGCCGAACTCAATGACCGGCCCTGGCCCGACAGCGTGAAGATGAAAATCATCGGCGGCGTTCTGGCCGAACCGACCCCGCAAATGGAGGCCAGCGTGTCCTCCCTGATTGAACAGTTTGGTGCCGAAGGTGCGGCCGAAGAACTACTCGAACGCTGGGAATCACTGGGCACAGGCCTGGGCGACGGCGTGGTACCGGTCGAATCGCTGACTCTGCCCGGTCAGGCCGACCCCCTGGTACTGGAAGCCTCGCATCGCGGCCTGCTGGTCAACATGCCGTTCTCCGATGGCGAGCCACCAGCGATTGCGCCGGTACTGGAAACCGTTCGGGACTGGCAAGACAACGGCGACTGACCTTCAGGAATCGTGCTCCTCGAGCATTTCTCGGCGTCGGTCTTCGGCTTCCTGCACTCGATTCTGCACCTCTTCGGCCCGTTCGACCGATTCCTGGTAATGCTCGAGGTAGCGCTCGTCGGCATCGCCGGAATCCCCGCAAGCGCCTAGCAGCGCCAGCATTGCGACACAGAGCATTGCACGTTGAATCATTGTCCTGACTCCTTGAATGGATTGTGTCCACTTCCACTCTACACGGCTCGGCGCAGAAACGTGATCGCCCGACTGCTTCAGGCTTGTCGCGCTTCCAGCTCCTCCCAGCGCGCGTAGGCCCGATCCAGTTCCGCCTGCAACGATTCGACCTCGCCGGTCAGGCGGGTGATGGCCTCCGCGTCCTGGCGGTAGAAGTCCGGGTCGTTCATGCGCTCGGTCAGCTCGGCCATGCGCGCTTCCAGGTCTTCGACCGCTCCGGGTAGTTGTTCCAGCTCCCGGGCCAGTTTGTAACTGAGCTTGGTCGGCTTCTTTTCCTTCGGCTTGGGTTTTGGTTTCGGCGTCGCTGAATCCGCCCTGGTGTCTTCTTCGGACGTGGCCGGCGCTTCGGCTGCCCGGGACCTGGAGCGCTGACCCACCCAGTCGCTGTAGCCGCCGACGTATTCACCGACCCGGCCGCCGCCTTCCATCACCAGGCTGGCGGTGATGACGTTGTCGAGGAAGTCGCGGTCATGGCTGACCAGCAACAAGGTGCCTGTGTAATCGGCCAGCACTTCCTCGAGCAGCTCGAGGGTTTCAACGTCGAGGTCGTTGGTCGGCTCGTCCATCACCAGCAGATTGGACGGGCGCGCGAACAGTCGCGCAAGCAGCAGCCGGTTGCGCTCACCGCCGGAAAGCCGCGTGATCGGCGCGCGTGCGCGCTCGGGCGTGAACAGGAAGTCCTGCAGGTAGCCGATGACGTGTTTCCTGCCGCCGTTGATCTCGACGAAGTCGCGCCCCTCGGCCACGTTCTCGGCCGCGTTCCAGTCGTCGCGCAGCACGGCACGATGCTGGTCGAAATAGGCCACCTCCAGCCCGGTGCCAAGCCGGATCTCGCCGGCGTCGGGTTGGAGTTTCCCGAGCAGGAGCTTGAGCAGCGTGGACTTGCCGCTGCCGTTGCGACCGATCAGACCGATGCGGTCGCCGCGGAAGACGGTGGTCGAGAAGTCCTCCACCATGACCTGGCCGTTCCAGGCAAAGGAGACGTTCTCGGCCTCGATCACCTTGCGACCAGACTGGCCGGCGCTGGCCGCCTGCATGCGCACGTTGCCCTGGCGTTCGCGCCGCTGGGCGCGCTCGGCCCGCATCGCCTTGAGTGCGCGCACGCGGCCCTCGTTGCGGGTACGGCGCGCCTTGATGCCCTGGCGAATCCAGACCTCTTCTTCGGCCAGGCGTTTGTCGAAACGCTGGTTCTCCAGCGCCTCGGCATGCGCTCTCTCCTCGACCCGCCTGAGATAGTTGTCCCAGTCGCCGGGCCAGGAGGTGACCCGACCGCGATCGATCTCGACGATGCGCGTGGCCAGCGAGCGCAGGAAGCGCCGGTCGTGGGTGACGAAGACCAGCGTGCCGGCGAATGCCTTGAGCATTTCTTCGAGCCACTCGATGGCCTCGA
>SKXY01000027.1 GCA_007128175.1 Wenzhouxiangella sp.
AAACAAGTTTGAACACCCCATTATGGGGCTCATATGCAAGCAGATGCCAATCCAGGCTCTTTTCATGTTGCCACTCATCCCGCTGCGCCAACTCGGATCCCATGAAGAGCAGCTTCTTACCTGCTTGGGAATACATATAGCTGTAAAGAAGCCGCAGGTTTGCGAACTTCTGCCAGTCATCCCCAGGCATCTTGTTCAGCAACGAACCCTTTCCGTGCACGACCTCGTCATGCGAAAGAGGTAGCACGAAATTTTCATGGAATGCATATACCATTCTGAAGGTCAGCTCATTGTGGTGATACTTACGATGAATCGAATCCTTCTGCATGTACAACAAAGTATCGTGCATCCAACCCATGTCCCACTTCAGCCCGAACCCCAGTCCTCCTACATATGTCGGTCGCGAAACCATGGGCCATGCGGTGGATTCCTCCGCAATCGTCTGAACGTCCGGATACTCATGATATACCGACTCATTGAATCGCCTAAGGAAACCTATCGCCTCAAGGTTCTCTCGCCCACCATACTCGTTGGGTATCCACTCGCCTTCCTTGCGGGAATAGTCCCGATAAAGCATGGAGGCCACCGCATCTACTCGCAGTCCATCGATGTGATATCTATCCAGCCAGAAAAAAGCATTGCTTATGAGAAAGCTCTGAACCTCTCTACGTCCATAGTTGAAAATCCAGCTGCTCCAGTCGGGATGGAATCCAATTCGTGGATCTTCGTGCTCGAACAGATGTGTCCCATCGAAGTATCCCAATGCATGCTCGTCATTTGGAAAATGCGACGGCACCCAGTCGAGGATGACACCTATGCCCGCTTGATGAAGCTGATCTATCAAGAACATCAAGTCCTCGGGATCGCCAAACCGACTAGTTGCCGCGAAGTAGCCGGTGATCTGATATCCCCAGGATCCATAAAACGGATGCTCCATTATGGGTAGCAGCTCCACATGTGTAAATCCGAGTCGCTTTACATGCTCGATGAGTTGCGGTGCGATCTCCCTGTATGTCAGAAACCTATTGCCTTCTTCCGGCACTCGTCGCCATGAGCCTAGGTGCACCTCGTATATGCATATTGGTTTGTCGAGCCTAGTTCGTTCGCCTCGTTCGCTCATCCAAGACGAATCCTTCCATGAATAATCAGTCGACCAAATCACAGACGCAGTGTGTGGCGGAAGCTCCGCCTTCAGCGCAAAAGGATCGGCCTTGTCGATTTCGTAGCCTCGGTACCGGGAGCGCACCCGGTATTTGTACAGATCACCTTGGCCTAGCCCCTGTATGAAACCCTCGAATATACCGGAGGTCCCCCGCGGTTGAAGCGGCTCGTCTCGCCTGCCCCATTCGTTGAAATCTCCGATGACCGATACGTTCTTGGCATCTGGAGCCCATAGGGCGAAATATGTCCCGCGCGCGCCATTTACCTCTTGCGCATGGGAGCCCATTTTTTCATACAATCGAAAGTGGCTGCCCTCGTTGAATAAGTAGATATCGTCGTCGGTAAGACGGCTCCAGGCCGGCCGGTAGCCGGTTTCCAATTTCTCTTCTTGCTTTTCCCTGCCTTCTTCGGAAGTTGCTTGACCGTCCCTCGAGGCCTTACGATCTCGGCGTTCTCTTGCACTCGGTTTCATATTTTTTTGCTCCATGTCATTTCTCCCGTCGCCTTCGGCGCCGGTCGATGTTCCGAAGCAGCCTTAGGACGTGCGCCATTCCAAATACCTCATCCATTTTTGTGCTCATCCTTCGGCGCCAGTTAGGATATTCGTCAGTAGTGCCCGGAACATTTTGTGGTCTCGTCTCAACCCAAAGGTCCTCCAAATTGACCAGCAGGTTTTGCGCATCGCTTTCCGCCAGCGCCTTGAGAAGCCCCGCAAGCACTTCGAAAACATCCTGGTCACTTTCCGACGTGGCGAGCTTCCCATAGCCCCTCTCGAGCAGCCAGGCACGTACCGCCTCTCTTTGCTGCTTGCGAAATGCCAGCTCCGAGGCCGCGGTCTCCTTGTCGAGCAGGCCCATTTTGATGCGCATGTCGATGTCGTCACCTTGCCAGAAAGCGGCGAAGGTAGGCATGTCGTGAGTATTCAGACATGCCAGGGAGCCTGGCTGAGGCGGCAACAAGCCTTCGTCGGGATCCGAGGAAATGGAAAACTGACCAACATACATGCGCTGAAGGCCACGGCGGTCCATTTCCTCGTTTACGTAATCAGGAACTGTTCCGAGGTTTTCTCCTACAATTCTTGCTCGTGCCTTGTGGGACTCCAAACACAAAATGGCGTACAACTCGTCGGCGGGGTAGCGCACATACACACCCTCCGCCGGCTCGAAGCCGTCTGGAATCCAGAAGAGGCGGTGAAGGCTCATGACGTGATCAACCCGCAGGATACCGGCGTACGATAAATGATTGCGGATCGTATCAATGAAGTATCGGTGCGCCTGCTCTCTGCTGCCCTCCGGACTCAAAGGTGGAAATCCCCACGATTGACCTTTCGTGAAAAAGGGGTCGGGAGGCGCTCCAGCAGATGCCGCGAGAGCGAAGGAGTCGCGCCAACGCCAGCAGTCATACCCGTCGGAATGCACTCCAACCGGCAAATCGAGATACAATCCCTCACCGGCCCGTCTTGCCTGAGCGGCAAGATCCTCCAGCTGCTCGTGCATTACCCATTGCACATAACGGTGATAGTCAGCGCTGCTCGACTGCAAATCCCGCGATTGCAGTCGACCTTCTCGTTCGGCCTCCGGCCAGCCCATCCAGGAAAGGGAGTGCCTCTCACAGGTGGCTCGAAAGCCCGCATACTCGTGCACATAAGGGTGCTCTTTCAAAAAAGCCTCGTACGCCCTCTTGCGATCTCCGTCTGATGCGAGCAGAGAACGACTAAGGCATTGGAGAACCTGTCGCTTCAGGCTCATTACGCCAGCGTGATCGATCCATTCCTCCTCCCTTCGGCGAGCCAGGCTTGCTCTGAAATCCTCCGTCTCAATCAAGTCCCGGGCTTCCCTGGATTGCTCCAGCTCCGGCACCTTCGTGGCATCCACGTACATCTCATTCCAAAATAGACGGCTTACCGGCGTGTAAGGGCTGGGAGCAAACAAACCTGCTTCATCCAAAAATGTAGATAGCAATGGAAGTATGGCCGTAGTGCCGGCCCCAAGAGTTTCCCCAAGCTCCATGAGCCGCCGCAGATCCGACAGATCGCCGGCACCCCAGTTGGAGTCACTTCTAAGTGCGTACACCGGAGCAAACAACCCCCATGTCTTGCTCGCCTCTACGGAGCGATAGACCCTGTTCGGGGCGGAAATCAAGCTCGTTTCATGCTCGATCCCCTCAATATCCAGGATTAAGCGGTGATATCCTGCTGGAAGCACTTCGTCCGCTAAATCCAGGCGCAGCATGACATGATCTATGCCATCGATCACCGCCTCTTCCTGCACGGGCAGGTATGACATATCTACATTCCATTGGCGAGTGCTACCGTCTTCCAGTGCTAAATGGCAGCGCGCCCGACCTTCCGCGTCAACCCTTGGGAGTTTGAGAGGCAACGAGACGCCTTGCCCCTTCCAGGCTACAGCGACTCGTGGAAGGCGGCGTCGCCACTGGCCCATTATCGCCAGCCGAAGGGTGTCCCGCACGTCCGAGAAATCATGAAGTGGAACCCCAAGCGCCTGTAGAATTGCTACTATCGCCTCGGGAGAAGCTGTGCGCCGAGTGCCTTCGATATCGTAATAGGCCGGTTGAATACCGTGCAGGCGCATGAGCTTCTCAAGCTCTTTAGGTAATTTGTATTCCATAGCAGTATCAGTTCGAAGTACCAAGAAGCTCGTTCAAGCCTTGTATGGGTATGCGAACCCATTTAGGGCGATTATTGAGCTCGTAACACATCTCATAGCTTGCTTTCTCGACCAGCTCGGCTTGTAGTATCACCCACATATCCGATAGCGCCTCGGGCAACAGTCCACTACCGTTGATCACATTCAAATAGGCATTCAAATAGCAAGTAGATACCCACCGATACCATGTAATAGCTCCCAGTCGCAGGTGCTCTTCCACCTCTGGGTTCGTATCGGCGCCCCAACGCGTAGCTTGATCAAATAGCGCCGCATACGCCGCATAGTGAAACGATCGCAACATTCCCGCGACATCACGGAGAGGTGAACGCTTGAGGCGCCTTTCCGAAAGCGGCCTGGCCGGCTCACCTTCGAAATCGATAATTACAAAATCTTTTCCGGTGTAAAGCACCTGACCGAGATGATAATCCCCGTGCACTCGAATGCGGCGTGCATCCATGGAGCGGGCCGTAAGACCCTCTAATCTTCCGGCCATCCCCGACTCGAGCGCAAGAAGGCTTTTGGCCTCCTCCACAACATCGGGCTCATTAAGATATGAGAGACGCCCACGCAGCAATGTCGTAGCCTGCTTGAGCTTCCTTCGCACAGACTGGAAAAGCGAACGTTGATAGTGCACTGTAAATGGTTCGGCCGAGAAATCCGGGTCCTCCACGCTTGAGGCGAGGGCGAGGTGCATCTCCCCAGTTCGCTGACCGAGCAGATCAGCGGATGACAGGTATGGGCCGGCGCACCTCTCGAACTCGGCGGGCGGGGACTCACCCAGAAGATCCAGTATGCCGCCCTCGGGCGGATCGAGCTCCTCACCGGGAACGCCATGGCGGTGCGCGAGCACCCTCTCGTAGTACGCTCCAAGCAGATCGACTGTGTAACGCCATGCATCGCCTTCGTTCTGTACATACTGCTGAAGAACCGCCAGGGTTGCCGGCTCGCTCTTGCCCACCTTGTACTCAATAGCCCCGGCAACCGGAGGAATGTGCTCAAACCCCGCCCTCGTCAAGAACTGTCCAACCTCCAGATCCGGATTAGTTCCATCCGTCATTCTACGATACATCTTGAGGATTACCTGCTCGCCGTACGTCAGAGACGTGTTGCTTTGCTCGGCTCGCGCCACCATCGCCTCTAGAGATTGGCTCGGATCGACCATATCTCGGTAGGCGGCCGTCGGCCTCCCTGTCAAAGACCCTTTTACGCCCTTCAATCGCCGCCGTTTAGCGATCACATCGAGGAGCATTTCGGGGAAAGTGTCTTCGTAGAATGCGTCGTACAAGACGGCCTTCTCGGACCCGTCCTTCATCTCGATCCGCGCAATCACCGCACCTACCTTATCCTGCATGATCGAATCAGCTTCACTTCTTGCGGCATGAGCAACGGGAACGACGTACACCTCTGGCTCCCCCTCGGTGTACTTCATCTCCAAGAACAGCATCCAAGCGCGAGGGTGTCGCGAGGTTCGCCCAAACGGAATTACGTCGACTATGCTGCACGAGTGCACCGTGCGCGCCTTGCCGCCGAACCATCTTCTGTTCCGCAACGCGTCAGGTAAAACCTTTTCGAGAGCCCGCTTCGAACGTCCTGACAGCAGCATTTTCCAGTCGCCCGTTACACGCACCACCGGTATTTCGTCGCCGGGCTTTCTCAGATGCACCGGGACGTCGTCGCGCAAGGGTTCCAATGATAACCAATAAAAGCCATGCGGACCAAGCGCCAGGAAGTACGGCAGGTCTCCAATGGGTGGGAAGTGGCTACGCCCAAACATTTCGACCGGCACCAGCCCACGCCATTCGCTCAAATCCAGCTGAGCACTTTGCGCGAAGCGAGAAAGATTAGCCACCACCAGCACTCGCTCATCGCCAAGCTGTCTGATGAATGCCAATACCTTCGGATTGTCCGGATCCAAGAGCTCGAGACTACCGTGACCGAAGACACGCAGATGCTCGCGGAGACTGATCAGACGCTTCATCCACCACAATAAGGAGTGAGGATTGTCGTACTGCGCATCCACATTTACAGCCTCATACCGGTAGATGGGATCTATATTTACCGGCAAGTACAGCTTCTGCGGGTTTGCTTTTGAAAAACCGGCATTCTGATCCGCGCTCCACTGCATGGGCGTTCGGACGCCATCCCGATCTCCGAGATAGATATTGTCACCCATACCTATCTCGTCGCCGTAGTACAAGACAGGCGTACCGGGCAGGGAAAACAACAAGGCATTCATCAGCTCAATCCGCCGCCGATTGTTTCCGAGCAATGGAGCAAGTCGTCGCCTGATACCAAGGTTGATTCTGGCCTGCCTGTCGCTGGCATAAACCCGGTACATGTAGTCACGCTCTTCATC
>SKXY01000309.1 GCA_007128175.1 Wenzhouxiangella sp.
CTGGCGCTGGACTATGCCGCCATCGCCCTGGCGGAGCTGGCCTCGATTTCCGAGCGCCGCACCTACCTGCTGCTGGAAGGCCACGACGGCCTGCCCAAGCTGTTGATGACCGACACCGGCATCAACTCCGGTTTCATGATTCCGCAGTACACCGCCGCGGCCCTGGTCAGCGAGAACAAGGTGCTTTGCCATCCGGCCAGCGTTGACTCCATTCCGACGTCGCTGGGTCAGGAAGACCACGTGTCGATGGGATCGATCAGTGCACTGAAGCTGCTCAGCGTGCTGCACAATGTCGAGCGGGTCATGGCCGTGGAAATGCTGACCGCCGCCCAGGCACTGGATTTCCGCAAGCCCCTCAAGCCCGGCAAGGGCGTGCTGGTAGCACACGAGCTGGTGCGCGATCATGTCAACCACGCCGAAGAAGACTACGAGGTCGGCGCCGACATCGACACCTGCACCCGCCTCCTGCGCTCCGGCGAACTGGTCAAACTGGTTCGGGGTGCCATCGATAACTTCGAATAATGAACCACGAAGCACACGAAGAGCAAGAAGATGAGGATTTTCGTGATTACGTCGCTGACCCAGCTCTGCCGGAAACGGAAATTCTGATCTGCTGATCATTGATCTCGTTAGTAAGGAAATTTTCTCTTTCTTCGTGTCCTTTGTGCTCTTCGTGGTTTTATTAAACTCCATCAACCCCCGCGATACTGAAACGATCCGATACCGATGAAACTACTGAAGAATATTTCGATGCTGTATCGCGTGCCGGCCGAGGGCGGGCATGACGAGGTCGATGCCGTGGCCGATGCGGCGATTGCCTGGGAAGGCGACACGATTCGCTACGCCGGGCCGGCAAGTGATCTGCCGGACGAACTGGCTGCTGCAGAATCATTCGACGCCGGCGGACGTTGCGTGGTGCCGGGACTGATCGACTGTCACACTCACCTTTGCTTCGGCGGCTGGCGCGGCGACGAGTTCGCTGCCCGGCTCGAAGGTGCGAGCTACCAGGATATCCAGGCCGCCGGCGGCGGCATTAACTCCACGGTCAAGGCGACACGCTCCGCCAGCCGCGATGAACTGGCCGAAAAGGCAGCCACGGCGCTGGCCGACATGGCCAGGCTGGGCGTGACCACGGTGGAGGCCAAGTCCGGTTACGGACTCAACCGTGACGACGAGATCAAGCAACTCGAGGTCTACCGCAGCCTGAAAGACACACAAGCGCTGGAAATCGTGCCGACCTTTCTCGGCGCCCACTTGGTGCCCACCGAATACCGCGACAGGCGTGACGACTACGTCGCCCTGCTCTGCAACGAAATCATTCCCGAAGTTGCCGAGCGCGAACTGGCCTGCTTCTGCGATGTGTTCATCGAAGACAACGCCTTTACCCTGGCAGAAGGCCGGAAGATCCTGGAAGCGGCCAAGTCACACGGCCTGGGCCTGAAGATCCACGCCGACCAGCTCTCGGCCGCAGGCGGCGCCGGACTGGCGGCCGAACTGGGTGCGGTCTCGGCCGAGCACCTCGAATACGCAAGCGAACAAGACATTGCCGCCATGGCGGATGCCGGCACCGTCGCCGTCAGCCTGCCGATCGCATCACTTTACCTGCGCGAACCCTACTTGCCGGCTCGGGAGTGGATTGCAGCCGGGACACGAGTGGCCGTTGCAACGGACTTCAATCCCGGATCAGCGCCAAGCTACCACCTGCACCTGGCCATGACCCTGGCCGCCGTGCACCAGCGCATGAGCCCGAACGAAGTCTTGAGAGGCGTGACCAGTCACGCCGCCCGCGCCATCGGTCTGCATTCAAGTCACGGCAGCCTGCAGCCCGGCTACCGGGCCGATCTGGCCGTGATTGACGCACCCCACATCAACCACTGGCTGTACCATTTCCGGCCCAATGCCTGTGCCGGAACGCTCAAGAACGGGAATTGGATTGCGGGGGAATTCAGGAGCTTGGACTGACGCCCGAATCGTGCAGGAAGCTGAACTGGCCGAGCACCGGATCCACATCGAAGCCATCGCGAAACATCGGCTGTTCCTCGATCACTTCGAGCGTGACGATCACCGACAACGCTTCGCCTTCCTCACCGATCAGGTCGAAACGATGCTCATGCCTCGATCCCGGCGCAAAGTCATTCGGTACCGAGAGTACCAGCGAGATCGGCAGAACACCGCCGGCCGGCACTTCGCCCTGCAGGACTTCGAGGTGAACCCAATCGCTTGCCCATGCGCCCTCCCCGGCCATGGCGCTACTGATCAATGCCGGGTCGAAGCCGGCATTGGCAAGTGCGAGGGCAACGTCGGCCTGCTGTCCGGGTTCGGCACGCAGGGCGATTCGCTCCACGCTGCCGTTGACACAGGACAACCTGGCAACCACGCCCCCCTCGTCCGCAGCCGCCGCGAGGAACAATTCAGAAGCGCTGTCGCCGGCCTCAAGCAGAGCTTCGGAGACGCTCAGGCAGCCAGCTTCGGCTTCATCGGCGACGACCAGGCCGCACACGAAAACAGCCACGGCAAGGACTGCCATGGAGGCTTTCGAAAATGTGGGTTTGCCCCAACGCATGAAACCTTCAACAACTCCCTGAAAAATTCAGGCGGCGATTAGATGGCCCCTATTCTAGTCACATCGGGGCGGGAAGTGAAATGACGATCTCGTGTACCATTCCAGATCAAGCAGCATTTTCCGGCCAGTCGGGGGCCAGGACGAGGATGAACACGCATTCGGACACCAGCAACGGCGCCACACCAGGACGGGGGCAGATGAAGGATCTGACCGAACTTCTGCAGCGCTACTCGGCCGGTGAAAATGCCGATCTGCACCGGCTGCTGCCACTGGTTTACGACGAATTGCGCGCCCTGGCCAGCCGCCAGCTGGCTCGCCAGCGCCCCGGACATACCCTGCAGCCGACCGCCCTGATCAACGAGGCCTACCTGCGACTGGCCGACCAGGATTATCACAGCTGGGAAGATCGACGACAGTTCCTGCTCGTTGCCTCCACGGTGATGCGCCGGGTGCTGGTTGATTACGCTCGACGGCGCGGTGCGGCCAAGCGACCCTCGGCTCAGCACCAGGTCGAACTCGACTCCTCGGAGCTGGGCGAGGATTTCGGCAGCGACCTGATCGCACTCGACCAGGTGCTCGAGCAACTGGCCGAAATCGACGAGCGTCAGGCCCGCATCGTGGAGCTACGCTACTTCGCCGGTTTGAGCATGGAGGATACTGCCGACACGCTGGACATCTCGAAATCGACGGTGGTTCGTGAATGGCGCATGGCCCGTGCCTGGCTCAAGCGCCACCTCGGCTAATCTGATTCAAGCTCCTGCCGTACTTCGGCCAGCCGCGCCGCCACCGTGGTCGACATTTCTTCCCACTCACCCGATGCGCTGGCTTCCAGCAGATCCAGCGCCTGTTCGTAAACAACTACGGCTTCCTCCAGGCGCCCCTGCAACACCAGCGCGCTGCCCAGAATATCCAGTGCTGAAGCCCGATACATAGTCTCCACGCCCCCCTGCTGGTCGTGTCGCCATTCGACATCGGTGAGAATCTCGCGCACCAGGCTCTCGGCCTCCTCCGGCTCGCCTTCGCGCAAGTGCAGTGCAGCCAGGTTGGAGACCGACAGCCGGTAGAGGTAGTGATCACGCCCGACCACGCGCTCGATCATTTCCGCCGCACGGCCAAAGGCCTGCATGCTTTCCCGATTCCGCCCGACGCGCGAAAGCGCGACTCCGAAGTTGCCGATCATGTTGGCCAGGCGCTGACTGGGGCCGATCAGTCGCTCATGGTCATCGACCAGGTCCGCGTAGAGGGCGACAGCCCGCTCCGGTTCCGAGAGCAGCAGGGCGTTGGCGTGAACATAGCGGCCACGCAGTCGTCGCGGATCTTCCGCATCATACAGCGCCTCGGCCAGTGTTCGAGCCTGCGCGGCCAGTTCCAGCGCCGCCTCCGGCTGATTGCCGAAAACATGCGCTCCGACCAGCGCCGCCAGGGTGTCGAAACGCAACTCGTCGTTCAGATCCGGGCGAGTGTCAAGCTCGGCGAGAATCGCCTCCAGTCCGGCAATGGTTTCTTCCAGCGGAACGTCCATCACGTTGGCGTGATTGCGCAACTGGCGAATACGCACCCGCATGACCTCTTCGCCATGGTCGGCCTGTACCCTGTCGAACAACTCGAGTGCAAGCCGGTCTGCCGCAATCGCCTCAACCGCGCGCCCCGAGGTATCCAGCGCCGCTCCCACCTCGGCCTGGATCAGCGCCTGCTCATCCAGGCCGATGGACGGAGCCAGTGCTGCCTGGGCTTCACGCAGCAACGGCAATGCCTGCTCGCCGAGCCCCAGTCCGTTGTAGGCCCGGCCGATGGCCAGGTACATCGAACCGAGTTGCGCCGGACTGTAGTCGTCGGCTGCCTGCAATTGCTCGGTACCCAGATCGAGGATCTCGCGCACGGTGACTTCATTACCGCGCGACGGCAACGAATCCGCCCCGGCAAACAACTGATTGATGAATTCGGTCACCGCCTCCGCGCGGTCACGCTCCCAGGCAATGCGCTGAAGCTGCGACTCGCGATCGACCAGAAAGCCGACCAGCAACGCAGCGACCAGGGCCGCCACCGTCACGCTCAGGCGATGACGCCGAAGGAACCGTCCGGCCCGGTAGAACGCATGGCCGCGGCGGGCAATGACCGGTCGATGCTCAAGCAGTCTCAGAACATCCTCGGCCAACGAGCGGGCCGACTCGTAGCGCAATTCCGGGTCGACACGCATCGCCTTGAGGACGACAGCTTCGAGATCCTGTGAAATACGCTTGACCGGCTTCTTCTCCAGCCGGGACGGTGGCTCGAAGGATCCCGCCAGAACGGCGTGACGCAAGTCACCGGCTCCCTCGTGTTGAGCAAACGGTGATGTGCCGGTCAGCAGTTCGTACAGCACCACACCCAGCGAATAGACATCGGTTGCGGTGCTCAACCCCTCGCCTTCGATCTGCTCCGGGCTGGCGTAAGACAGCGTCAGCCCCCTGCCCTCCGGCTCATCATCATCGTCATTGCGCTGTGGTCCGTCCACCAGCCGCGCGATGCCGAAATCGAGCAACTTCGGTTCGCCGTCGGCCGAGACCAGGATATTGGCCGGCTTGAGGTCGCGGTGAATGACCATATGCCGATGCGCGTAATCGACCGCATCGCAGACTTTCAGAAACAACTGCAGGCGCTGCTCAAGGGAGCTGCGCCGATCACGGCACCAGGCATCAATGGTCTGGCCGTCGACAAACTCGGTCGCCATGAACGGGCGCCCCTCGGCAGTCACACCGGCATCGATCAGGTGCGCGATATTGGGATGATTCAGACGCGACAGGATCTGCTGCTCGGTGGCAAAACGACGGACCAGCGTCTCGTCCGGCGCATCGGTGACATGCAGCAGCTTCAAGGCCACACGCTGGCGGATCTCGCCGTCGATGCGCTCGGCCAGATAGACGATGCCCATGCCGCCCTGGCTCAACCGCCGGATCAGCCGATAGTCGCGCGGCAGCGGAACCTGCAGTGACACCTGCCGCAGTGCCTGCTCTGTGGCCTGCTGGAACTGTTCAGGCACCTCGTCGGCCGCATCGTCCTCGGCCGCTTCGATCAGCCATTCGACCTCCTCGCGTAACCGGGTATCCCCTGCGCAGCGATCATCGATCAGGGCTTCACGCTCTCCAGGCGCACAATCCAGTGCCTCGACGGCGATGGCCTTGGCTTTCCGATAGTATTTTGCCGAGCGCTCATCGCTCATCGATACGGTTTGATTGACTCTGGAACAATCACCCGATTATGCCAGCAGCGCCGACCAGCGACATGATGAGTGCGCCTTGCGACTCTGTTTGCAGAACCGCATATTAGAGCACTGACTCCCGGTTTAAGCGCGGCATGATCGAACAGACACTATTACAGACGGTCACGCTGCTCGGCGTCACAATTGCCATTCTGGTGGTGTTCAGACGGCTGGGCGTGCCGTCTAGCCTGGGCTTTTTGCTGGTCGGAATTCTACTGGGCTCGCAAACTGCCGGACCGGTAATCCAGAGCGACTACATCACCACCGTTGCCCAGTTCGGCATTGTATTCCTGCTGTTCTCGATCGGCCTGAGTTTCTCGGTAGCCCAGATCTATGCCCTGAGGCATACCATCATGGGCCTGGGTACGGCACAGGTTGCGCTGACGACGCTCATTGTCGCCTTGCTTGCCTGGCTGCTTGGAGTCCCCGCCATCGCCGCTTTCGTGATCGGTGCGGTCTTCGCACAATCTTCGACCACCATCATCAGCAAGCAGCTCGATGATCAGGGTGAACATCTGACCCGCCATGGCCGCCTGGGCGTGACCTTGTCGGTTTTCCAGGACATCACCGCCGTCCCGTTTGTCGTCATCATTCCGATTCTGGGGGTCGCTGCAGGTACCGAGATCGCCGGCGAACTTGGCCTGGCCCTGGTCAAGGCCGCAGTCGCCTTTGCCGGCGTGCTGTTCATTGGTCGCATTCTGATGCGTCCCCTGTTTCAACTGGTCGCACAGCGAAACTCCCTGGAACTGTTCACGCTGACGGTTCTGTTCGTTTCGCTGCTGGCAGCCCTGGTAACGAACTCGCTGGGACTGTCAATGGCCTTTGGCGCTTTCCTCGCCGGTATGGTGCTGGGGGAAACCGAGTTTCGTCACCAAGTCGAGTCCTCCATTCGTCCCTTCAAGGATGTCCTGCTGGGGTTGTTCTTCATCAGCATCGGCATGCTGTTCGATCCGGGGCTGCTGCCGGACATCTGGCTCCAGGCACTGTCAGCAGCCCTCATGCTCTTGCTGGTCAAGCTGATCGTGGTCACCGCCATCATCAAGGTGACCGGAGTCGACTTTCAGTCCGCGCTGCGTACCGGCTTGTTGATCGCGGTGGGCGGCGAGTTCGGCTTTGCATTGCTGGCGATCGGGCTGGAAGGGCAGGTTATCGCCAGCCAAACCGCCCAGGTAATTCTTAACGCCGTTCTGTTTTCGATGGTGCTCGGGACATTTCTGATTCGCTTCAACCTGCAGATCAGCCGCCTGATTTGCCGTGTCCTGACCGCTGCCAAAAATCCTGCCAAGGTCGCGGCGGACTACCAGACCTCAGAGATTTCCTCGCCACAGGAAGGCGGGCACGTGGTGCTTTGCGGCTATGGCCGAATCGGCCAGGCCATCGGACATTTTCTCGAGAAAGAAAATATCGTCTTCGTGGCGCTGGATCTTGACACGCGAATCGTCCGGGAAGCCAATCTGGCCGGCGAACCGGTCTTTTTCGGTGACTCATCCGAAGCCTCGGTTCTTGAGAGTGCAGGCCTGGGAAATGCTCGCCTGATGATCATCGCTCACGATGACCTCTCTGCCACCCTCAGCGGGCTTCGCCAGGCCCGCACGCTGAATCCGGAGATCCCTATTCTCGTGCGGACCCGTGATGAACTGCATCTGGATGAACTGCGTGATGCCGGGGCCACCGAAGTCATCCCGGAAACACTGGAAACCACGATGATGATGGCGTCCCAGGCACTTCTGGCCATGGGCGTTGCCCAACAGAATGTCATTCAGCTGCTGCAGCAACAGCGCGCCGACCGTTACAGCCTGGTGCGCGAAATGTTTCGTGGCCAGATGAGCACGTCCCGTGCGCTGGATATCGCCGGCATGGGCCAGCTTCACTCTATCGTGCTCGATTCCGGCAGCCCGGCTGTCGGGCAAACCATCAGTGACCTGGCGCTTGCCGATCAGAATGTGTCGATCACAACCCTGGTCCGTGACGGTCAAAGGGAGAACGGTCCGGATCCAGGCACGCAGCTGGAGGCCGGGGATGTCATGGTATTGCTGGGCAATAGAGAAGACCTGGAACGTGCCGAAAGCCGGCTGACCGGGGCGCCACCCGATTCATAGTGTTCTCGTCCGGTAAGCCATCGCCATAAGGATGACAGCCGCGATGAGCTGCAAGCCGATCCACAATCCGGGCCAGAGCAGCACCACCGTCAATACCAGCAATACCGCACGCCCCGGAATCCCGATCCGACCTTCCAGCCAACCTTCCAGCATACCGGCAAAGGCATACAGCCCGGCCAGGGCAAAGAAGGCCACGTGCAGGGCTTCAGCCCACGAGCCGCTGACCAGGGGAGTGTAGGCGAATAGCAGCGGGATAAGGTACAGCCCCTTGGCCAGTTTCCATGCCGTCAGCCCGGTGGGCATCGGTTTCTCGCCGGCGATACCGGCGGCGGTGAATGCAGCCAGCGCCACGGGGGGTGTGACGTTGGAATCCTGGCTGAGCCAGAAGATGATCATGTGCGCAGCCAGCAGGCTCCCGGTGAGCACGGCCGGCTCAAGCAAGGCCTCGGCAGCAGCGCGCTGCAGTTCCGGCGTCATGGCCGCGACCACGGCCTGCGCCTCGCCCACCGGCATGGGCGAGCCGAGCATGCCCTCGATGCCCGGACGCGCCAGCAGGATGGCCTCGCGCGCCCGCTCGCTGATATCACCGGCGACCAATGCATTGACCAGGTCGGCCTGCAGCATCAGGCCATAGAGTGTCGGTGCGGAAATCGCTGCCAGTACGATGTAAGCCGCCGTCACCGGCAGGCCCATGCCCAGCACCAGCGAGGCCAGCGCCACCAGCACCAGGGCCAGCAGCAGGCTGGTGCCGGCCCACTCGCCGATCATGATCGAAAAGGTATTGCCGATACCTGTGGTGGTGAGCACGTTGACGATCAGGCCGACAGCGATCAGCAACATGGCGGTGGGCACCATGATGCGAGCGCCGCTGGCCAGCGCCTCGATGATGGCCAGCGGACCCATGCGCACGGGGGTCAGCCACGACGAGGCTACCACCGCAATGATGGCAATGCCGGCGGCATACACCGGCGTGAATCCGGCAATCAGCAATGCCACCAGTGCGGCCAGCGGAAGCAACAGGGGCCACCCCCTCACCAGTGCCTCGCGCAGGGGAATGCCCTCCGTATCATGCTGCGGTTGCAGCCCAAGGCGACGCGCACGAATGCGGATGTAGAACCCCAGCGACAGGAAATACAGCAGGGCCGGAATCAGTGCCGCGGCGATGATGGCCAGGTAGGAGATGCCGGTGAAATTGGCCATCAGGAACGCGCCCGCGCCCATCACCGGCGGCATCAGCTGACCGCCGGTGGAAGCAGCCGCCTCGACCCCGCCGGCAAAGCGAGCCGGGAAACCGGCCTTCTTCATCAGCGGAATGGTGATCACCCCGGTCGAAGCGGTGTT
The DNA here is from genome assembly GCA_007128175.1 of Wenzhouxiangella sp. Taxonomy (GTDB): domain Bacteria; phylum Pseudomonadota; class Gammaproteobacteria; order Xanthomonadales; family Wenzhouxiangellaceae; genus Wenzhouxiangella. The sequence continues at coordinate 9,242 of SKXY01000309.1, forward strand.
GGCCACGGCCGAGCCGGTAATCGAGCCCATCAGTCCGGACGACGCCACCGCCACCAACCCCGGACCACCGGTGACTCGTCCGGCGGTGGCGCGGGCCAGAGCGATGATGAAGTCACCGGCTCCCGAACGCACAAGGAAAGCCCCCAGCAGGATGAACATGAAGACGTAACTCCATGAAATCCTGGCAATCGTGCCGAACATTCCTTCGGAGGTGAACACCGAGCGAAACAGCATGGTCTCCAGGCTCAGGCCAGGAAACGAGAACATGCCGCCGACGCGCGCGCCCCACCAAACGGTATAGGACAGTCCGACCACGATCAGGGCCGGAATCAGCACCCCCGCCGTTCGACGGGCCAACTCAACGGACAGCGCAACGACGGCCAGGCAGGCAGCCCAGTCGGCCGGCGAAAAACGCAGTCCGCGTTCGTAGAGTGGCTCCTCGAGCACGACGACGGCCACGCAGGATACCAGCAAGATCAAGCCCGCGACCGCGTCCAGCCACCAGCCAGCATTGTTGCGCCCAGCCACGCTGCCGCTGACCGGGAACAGCACCAGAGCCAGCAGGCCCAGACTGGCAAAGTGAAAAGCCGACACCCAGAGATCGGGCCAGATCAGCCAGGTGTTGAACGAAAGATGGACCAGCGCGATGAACGCGGCACCAACGAACACAGCAGTTGACGCAACAGGCGGCAGCTTGCGCACACCGCCCAGACCGCAGCTCTCGGCACTGGCCTGCAGGCGTTTGCGCCAGCTTGCCGGCTCGTTCATCCCTCACCCCCGTCCACTTCCGGTGGCAACAAGTGCACGGGGATTTCCAGTCCGCGCTCATGGAAAAATCGCACCGCTCCCGGATGCAGGGGAACCGGCAGGCCGTCCAGCGCCGACTCCAGGGCCATGGCACGGGTGGCGGCATGAAAGGCATGCAGGAAACCGAGGTTGTCGTACAGGCTCACCAGTAACCGGTACACATGCTCATCGGGCACATCGGCGGTCACCGCCAGCAGGTTCGCCTGGGCGATCGTGCGCACGGATTCATTTTGATGGGGATAGGTGCCGGCCTCGATATCGAAAAACTGCCACAGACCCGGGTAGTCTCGGTTGACGGCTTCACGTTGCTGCTCGTTGAACGAGAGCAACACGGCGTCGTCCCGTGCGGCGGCCATGGCCCGCGTCACGGCGCCGACCGGCACGCCGGCCGGTGTATTCATGCCGTCGATCAACTGGTTCTGAAAAGCATCGGCACTGGCCCCGTAGCCCTGGTAGACGAGACGAAAATCACGGTCCGGATCGATCCCCAAAGCGCTCAGTATGTGCCGATTCGAGCCCTCGGTGCCCGAGTAGCGTGCGCCGATGGAAAACCTTCTGCCGACCAGGTTTTCCAGATCGGCCACGGTGCCCGTTTCAGCCAGCGAGGCGCGCACCAGGAAATGCTCGACGTTGGGCCACAGCGCGGTCACACTGCGCAAGTCGGTATAGGGTTCCCGCTCCGCCAACCGTCCCTCTCCGCGCCAGGCCCAGGCCCCGTATAGCCCCTGCAGGATGGCAAACCGTGCCTCGCCCGAGCGCATCAGGCGGAGATTCTCCTCCGAACCGGCACTGCTGATTGCCGCCAGCGCCACGCCATGCTCGTCTTCAAGCACCTGCTTGGTCAGGGTGGCGATGGCCACGCCCACCGGGTAGAAGGTACCGCCGGTGGTGGCAGTCGCCAGAATGTAGGTATCCGAGTCCGGCTCGAAGTCGCCAATCAATACCGCCAGGCCACCGGCCAGCAACAGCGCCAGACCAACCGCCAACAGAAGCTTTCGGAATCGGACAGGAACGACCCGCATGCCGCCGCTAACGGCTGCAGATCAGTGAGCGGGCATTTCGCCCGACTGCACGCGGGAGGTGGTCGCGCGCAGGAACATCAGACTATCTTCAGGAGAGGGCTCGTCGATCTCGCCTTCGACCACGGAAAACGTCGCAGGCTGACCTTCCGGCACCCCCAGCATGGTGTCGGCAAGGACCTCCCATTCGCCGTCCACCCGCTCGTGAACCGCCAGATGCAACCAAAGGGCATCGTCGGGCGCGTACTCGTTAGCGGCAGGTCTTTCCACCTCGGCCTCGATACGCCAGTGCCCCCTCGGGCCGTCCATTTCCATCGAGGCCGGCTGACCGGCCTCGACGATCATCCGTGGCGCATCCACCGGCTCGCCGTGCATCCACAGCTCGAAACTGATGAGGTAGTGGGCCGCCTCGTCATCGGCTTGCGCCATGCCGAACAGCAGGGCGCAAGCCAGCAACGAGAACAGCCGCCACATCACCTCAAGCCTCCCGGTTACGGAAGCGCTCGGGCAGAACCTCGGTGTCAGGCTGGTCGGCACCTTCCTTCTCGACCGGCATCAGGTCCTGCTTGGAAACGCCCATGAACAAGGCCAGGCTACCGGCGATGTAGATCGACGAGTAAGTACCGACAATCACACCAATGATCAAAGTGAAAGCAAAGGCATGAATGATCTCTCCCCCGAAGTAGAACAGCGCCATCAACACCATCAGTGTCGTCAACGAGGTCATGATCGTGCGGCCCAGCATCTGGTTGATCGACAGATTGCACAGTTCCTCGGGCGTACCCTTGCGCTTGACGCGGAAGTTTTCGCGCATGCGATCGTAGACCACGATGGTGTCATTGAGCGAGTAGCCGATCACGGCCAGGATGGCGGCCACCACGGTCAGGTCGAAGTTGACCTGGAACAGCGCCAGCAGCCCCACAACCAGCAAAACATCATGCACCAGCGCGCCGACGGCACCGACGGCAAAACGCCACTGGAAGCGGAACGACACGTACAGAAGAATACCAATCAGCGCATAAAGCAGCGCCAGCCCGCCCTGCTCGGCCAGCTCCTGACCAATCTGGGGACCAACGAACTCGACTCGGCGCATATCAATGTCAGGGGTCTGACGCTGCAAGGCCTCGAGCACCCGCGTGCTGAGATCGGCGCCGGTTTCATCAACCTCACCAACAGGAATGCGAACGACGATATCGCGAGCGGTACCGAAAGTCTGCACGGTGAAGTCGTCGAAGCCGTCCTGGACCAGGGCCTCCCGCACATCCGCCAGCTCGGGCGCCTCGGGATATCCGACCTCGATCAGGGTGCCGCCGGTAAAGTCCAGGCCGAAATTGAGGCCACGCCCGACGAGTGCGGTCACGCCGGCCAGCAACACGATCGCGGAAATGATCAGCGCCACCTTGCGGTAGCGCATGAAGTCAATCTTCGTATCGGTCTTGATGATTTCCATGATTCAGATCCTTAAATCGCCAGGGCCTTGACGCGCTTGCGCCCGCCATAGATGAGGCCAACGACGGCACGCGTGCCGAGAATGGCGGTGAACATCGACGTCACGATACCCAGGCTCAGCGTGACCGCGAAGCCCTTGATCGGTCCGGTGCCGAACATGAACAGCACAATGGCCGCGATCAGCGTGGTGACGTTGGCGTCGGCGATGGTCGAGAAGGCTTTCTCGTAGCCGGCCCGTATGGCCGCCTGAGGCGTGTTGCCGTTTCGCAACTCCTCGCGTATTCGCTCGAAGATCAGTACGTTGGCATCCACTGCCATACCGACCGTGAGCACAATACCGGCAATACCCGGCAGCGTCAGGGTCGCGCCAAGCATCGACAACAGCGCGACAATGAGCACCAGGTTAGTCGTCAGCGCCAGGTTGGCGACCAGCCCGAAGACCTTGTAGTAGACCGCCATCACGACCAGCACCAGGGCGAAGCCGATGATGACAGAACGGAAACCCTGATCGATGTTGTCCTGGCCGAGGCTGGGGCCGACGGTACGTTCCTCGATGATCTGCATCGGCGCGGCCAGCGCACCGGCACGCAGCAGCATCGAGAGCTGTGCCGCCTCGGTTGAAGATCCCAGGCCGGTGGTCTGGAAGCGACGTCCGAAGGGTTCGCGAGTGACCGCGGCGGAAATGACCTCCTCGACACGGCGGGTAGTGTGAACCTCCTCGCCATCGACGATTTCCGTTTCTGGCCGATGCTCGATGAACACCACCGCCATGCGGTTACCGACGTTCTGGCTGGTGTGGTCAAGCATGCGGCGCGCCCCGGTACCATCGAGCGTCACCACCACGTTCGGCTGGCCGGTCTGCTGGTCGAAGCCGGCGGCGGCACCAATCAGGTTGTCACCGGACGCGATGACCTCGCGCGACAGCAGCAACGGCTCACCGTTGCGGTGGAAGTACAGGCGTGACCCCGGCGGAATACGACCGGTACGTTGCGCCTCGTAGGGATCGTTCTGCTCGTCAACGGCCCGGTACTCGATCGTGGCGGTCGCACCCAGCACGCGCTTGGCCTCGGCAGTGTCCTGGACACCGGGCAACTGGACCACGATACGCTCGGAACCCTGCTGCTGGATAATGGGCTCGGACACACCGAGTTCATTGACGCGATTGCGCAACGTGGTGATGTTCTGCCTCAACGCCGTCTGCTGCAATTCCTCGAGATACTCTTCATCGATCGTGCCGCGGACATTGAATGTATTCGAGGCGTCGCGCGACTCCAGCACAAGCTCTTCGACTTCGCGCTCAATCACCTGCATCGCGTTGTCACGATCCTCGGCTGAACGCAGCTCGACAACCACGGCGTTGCGGTCGACGCGCACTGAGCGATAGCGGATCCCGGCGTCACGCAGGACATTGCGCAAATCGCTGACATAACGCTCGAGATGCTGCTCGCGGGCCGAATCCATGTCGACCTGCATCAGAAAGTGCACACCCCCCTGCAGGTCCAGGCCAAGCACCATCGGTTCGGCACCGAACATGCCAAGCCAGCGCGGCGTGGCCGGCGCCAGATTCAGTGCAACGACATACTCCTCACCCAACTCGTCGCGCAGGACGTCTGCAGCCCGCAACTGACGATCGGTGTTGTCGAAGCGAACCATCAGGCGTTGCGGATCGAACTCGACATGGATGTACTCGAGGCCTTCGGCTTCGAGCACGCGCTCGACTTCTGCAGCCAGCTCCTGTTCGAGTTCGAAACCGCGCAGCGATGACACCTGCACGGCGGGATCGTCGCCGAAGATGTTGGGCAGGGCGTAAATGATGCCTGCAAGGATCACGATGATCAGCAGGACGTATTTCCAGCGTGGGGATCGATTCATTGGAAGTGCTTCAGTTCTCGTGGGACCGCACGGTCACGGATAACAATTGGATCAGTTGGCGGATTCCATGGTTCCCTTCGGGACCACTTGCGCCACGGAGTGCTTTTGCAACTTGATGGTGACGTCGTCGGTCAGCTGCAGAGAAACGAAGCTCTCGCCAACCTCGGTGACACGACCCAGCATGCCGCCGGCAGTCACCACCTCGTCACCCACGGACAAACCGGAAACCAGCTCACGATGCTGCTTGTTGCGCTTCATCTGCGGACGAATCAGCAAAAACCAGAAAATGACGATGATCAGGATCAGCGGAATGAAGCTGGCGAGCATGCTCGGTTCCTGCGCCCCGGCGTCCTGGGCCATGGCGCTGGCTATGAAGAAATCCATATTTCGAATCCTCGGAGTCGCGTTTTCAACGGTCCGGGGCGCGGATTGCCCCGATACAAACGCGCAATTATTGCATAGCTGGCCTGTTCTAACCAGACTGTCCGCCCCGGCGACTCTCGATCGATCTCGTGAATCCAGCCGTCGCTGGCCTCGGGGAACGGCCTCACGGCCCGAAACACTGCACCCGAGACCGGCCCGAATCAGTTCGGGATTCCGGCCTGCCAGCCCTGCGTCAGCCGTTCGGCCAGGTCGCCAAACGTCCCCCGCTCGATGGCATCGCGCATCCGGGCCATCAGATGTTGGTAATAGTGCAGGTTGTGGATAGTCGCCAGGCGGTGGCCAAGAATCTCGTTACAGCGGTTGAGGTGCTTGAGATAGGCCCGCGAGTAGTTGCTGCAGGTATAGCAATCGCAATTTTCGTCGATCGGCCGGATATCTTTCTCGTAACGGGCGTTGCGTATCTTCATCACCCCGTAACTGGTAAACAGGTAGCCGTTGCGGGCATTACGGGTGGGCATGACGCAATCGAACATGTCCACGCCACGAGCCACAGCCGCCACCAGGTCCTCGGGACGGCCCACGCCCATCAGATAGCGAGGCCGGTCGCCGGGCAGCAAGGGCGTGGTGGCCTCCAGAACCCGTTCGCGCTCGTCGGCAGGCTCGCCCACCGACAACCCGCCGATGGCGTAGCCGTCAAAACCGATCCGCATCAGTCCGTCCGCCGACCGGCGGCGCAATTCGGGGTACATGCCGCCCTGCACGATGCCGAACAGTGCCGCGGAACTGTCGCCGTGGGCAGTCTTCGAGCGCTCGGCCCAGCGCAGCGAGCGTTCCATGGATTCGCGCGCCTGCTGCTCGGTGGCCGGATACGGCGTGCATTCGTCGAAGATCATGACAATGTCCGAGCCCAGCTCGCGCTGCACCCGCATCGACTCTTCGGGCCCCAGGAACACTTTCGACCCGTCCACCGGTGAGGCAAACGTCACGCCCTGCTCGTCCATTTTCCTGAGATCGGCAAGACTGAAGACCTGGAATCCGCCGGAATCGGTCAGGATCGGACCGGACCAGCCCATGAAGTCGTGCAGATCTCCGTGGGCGCGGATCACCTCGGTCCCGGGTCGGAGCATCAGGTGAAAAGTATTTCCCAACACCATCTCGGCCCCGATCGACTGCAACTCCTCGGGTGTCATCGCCTTGACCGTGCCGTAGGTCCCCACCGGCATGAACGCCGGCGTCTCGACGCTGCCACGCGAAAACCTCAGCCGCCCCCGCCGAGCCCCACCGTCCGTCCTGATCAGTTCAAATTCCATGCTTCTCGCCTGCTCGTTTGCTTGGTGCTCGTTTCTTGATTGTGTTTTGTCGTCCCGGAATCGGCGTCAGCCAATATCCTCCGACATCGCACGCCTGGGACCTGCACGGCAGCAATGCCGCAAATCAACGTGCGAGATCCCGGACAATCGCTGCGCGATTTCCGGGATGACGCGGGGAAGTGGCTGGCGCACAGATGCACAGGGGAGCCGAGGATGTGCCACGGGAAGTCCAGCTGGCCCGTTTACCCGTGCTCCGTGCTCCGTGCTCCGTGCTCCGTGCTCCGTGCTCCTTGCTCCTTGCTCCTTGCTCCTTTCAACCTAAACCCATTAACCCGCTTACCCCACAAACATCGCATCACCGTAGCTGAAGAACCGGTATTCGGCCTCGATGGCATGGCGGTAAGCGGCCAGGACATTCTCGCGACCGGCAAAGGCACTGACCAGCATCAGCAGGGTCGACCCGGGCAGGTGGAAGTTGGTCACCATGGCATCGACCACCCGGAACTCGTAGCCGGGATAGATAAACAATCGACTGTCGCCGGCAAAGGGCTCGAGCTCGCCGCCGGCCGCCGCCGTTTCCAGCGAGCGCACGGCGGTGGTACCGACGGCCACCACGCGATTGCCGCGCTCGCGCGCAGCACGAACGCTGGCCACCAGATCGGCGCCGACTTCCAGCCACTCGGCATGCATGGCGTGGTCTTCGACCCGTTCGGCGCGCACCGGCTGGAACGTGCCGGCACCGACATGCAGCGTACACCAGCCGATCTCGACTCCACGCTCGCGCAGCCGCTGCATGACGGTCTCGTCGAAATGCAGTCCGGCGGTGGGCGCCGCGACCGCCCCGGGCACCCGTGCGAAGACAGTCTGGTAGCGATCCTCGTCCACTGCTTCGTCACCACGCTCGATGTATGGCGGCAAGGGCATGTGCCCGACCCGCTCGAGCAGCTCGGGCCAATCCGGACCGTCAACGATCTTCAGGTGCCAGAATTCACCCTCACGACCGATCACCTCGAGTTCGCCAAGATTCTCCACGCTCAGCCGGCTGCCGATTGATGGCTTGCGGTTGACCCGCATCTGCGCCAGCGCCTCGTGTGCGGAGATCATTCGTTCGAGCAGGATCTCGACCCGCCCCCCGCTGGCTTTGCGGGCCCACAACCGGGCCGGAATGACACGGGTATTGTTGAATACCAGCAGGTCACCGGGTTCGAGCAGGTCCGGCAGATCGGCAAACTGTCGGTCATGCACCTGTGCCGTGCCGCGGTCCAGGTGGAGCAGACGACTCGCTGAACGCCTTGACAAAGGGTACTGGGCTATCAGGTGCTCGGGCAGATCGAAGTCGAACTCGGAAACCTTCATGGGAGGGCTGAATCGGGTAATGGCGGCAATTGTAGCCCGCGGGATTTGGTTTGGCGGCGGGATTTCATTACTCTTGACGAAAACCACGGCGGCTTGAGGGAATGGTTGCAGACAACGCAAGACACCGGTTCCAGCCAGGTCAGTTCCGGGACCACTTTCGGCTTCCAGCGGCGCCGCGCGGGCGCCAGTCCATCTACTTTTGCGGTCACACCATGGGCCTGCAACCGCTGGCGGCAGCCGATGCGGTTGAAGCCGAACTGGAACGTTGGAGCCGGCTGGGAGTGGCGGGCCGCTTCGACGGACCACTGGCCTGGGTGTCCTATCACGAACTGCTCAACGATGCCCTGACCGAACTGGTCGGCGCCCGTCGCTCGGAAGTAGTGGCCATGGGATCGTCGACGGCCAACCTGCACCAGATGATGATCAGTTTCTTCCACCCCCATGGGGAGCGTCGACGTATCATCATCGAGAAAGGCGCGTTCTCGAGCGTACGCTACGCAGCCGAGTCGCACCTGACCCTGCACGGACTGGACCCGGCGCGCAACCTGGTTGAACTGCCTCCCCGCCGCGACGGCTTGCTTCACGAGGAAGACCTGGAAGACTATCTCGAGTACTACGGCGAGAGTGTGGCTTTGGTGCTGTGGCCGGGAGTCCAGTATGCCACCGGACAGGTATTCGACCTGGACAGAATCGCGCGCAGCGGTGCCCGGGCGGGCGCACGCACGGGCTTCGACCTGTCCGGCGCCATCGGCAACCTCGAACTTGCCATGCACGACTCGGGAGCCGATTTCGCTTTCTGGGGCAGCGAGAAATATCTCAACGGTGGACCAGGGGCTGTCGGGGGGTGTTTCGTGCATGATCGCCACGCCGACTTTCACGGCCCGCGCCTGGCCGGCTGGTGGGGACACGAGCCGCGCACCCGTTTCGCCATGGGCCCGGAGTTTCATCCCATTCGAGGGGCGGCCGGCTGGCAGCTGAGCAACCCGCCCATATTGGCGCTGGCCGCGGTTCGCGCCTCGCTGGAGCTGTTCATCGAGGCCGGCGGCATGCACCCGCTGCGGCAGGCCTCTCTGGAGTTGACCGGCCGTCTCGCGCGCCTGTTGCGCGAGCAACTCGACGATCAGGTGCGCATCATCACGCCATTGGAACCGCATCGACGCGGCTGCCAGCTTTCCGTTCAGTTTCGCGGCGGGGAGCGTGCCGGTCGAGAATTGTTCGAGCGACTGGAAGCACACGGCGTGCTCTGCGACTGGCGGCAACCCGGTATCATGCGGGCAGCACCCGTGCCGCTGTACAACACCGACGAAGATGTCGAACACTTCGTCGAGCTGATGGTGAACCTGATCAATGCCTGATTCCTTGCCCCCATGCCCGTCGACATGAAACCGGATCGACTGCCACTGACGGCCGGGCTGCTGCTCGGCGTAATTTTCGTTGCGGCCGTGGTGGCACTCATCGGAGTCGGACAGGACTGGTTGTTCGAGCTGCTTGCCCTGGTCGAAGCCGGCAAGCGCGACCACCAGCTCGCCATGATGCTTGCCTACGTGCTTGCATTCGCCGCGCTGTCCACCCTCACCCTGCCAGTCGGCACGCTGTTTTGCCTGGCCGCGGGATACCTCTTTGGTATTCCCTTCGGCTTCCTGGCCGCGATGACCGGTGCCCTGCTCGGTGCCATCCTCACTTTCGTGCTGGTTCGACGATTCGGTGGCGCCCGGGTGCGGCAGCAACTGGCCGCGGGCCGGGCAGCACCCTGGCTGGGTGCGCTTGAACGAGATGCCACCTGGTACCTGATCCTGCTGCGAATCGTGCCGGTGGCGCCCTACTTCGCAGTCAACGCGGCCGCAGCCGTCACCGGCATCGGCAGCACTCACTTCCTGCTGGCAACAGCCGCCGGCCTGGTACCCACGACCATCGTCTACGCTGCAGTGGGTTCGGGACTGGAGTCACTCGTCGACGCACGCGACATCCTCGGCCCGGAACTGCTGCTGAAACCGGAAATCGGCCTGCCGCTACTCGGCCTGGTGGCCATCATCATCACCAGCTGGCTGATCCGGCGGCGCCTGCTGGCACAACATTCCGGAACAGCCTGAGGTAAATGGCTACGGGCTACGGGTAGACTGCTATTGAAGCTTGGAGTCAGCTTGATCGTTCGTTCAAGCAAGAGACTGAAGCACTAAATCACAAGCACCAATTTCCAAACAAACTCGAATGATAGAAATTCCAATGTTCGAAACGGTGTGTAGCTAACCTGACGCGTCTGGGACGGTCGGCAGCGGGTGGATCCCC
>SKXY01000307.1 GCA_007128175.1 Wenzhouxiangella sp.
CGCCTTGCGCCTTGCGCCTTGCGCCTTGCGCCTTGCGCCTTGCGCCTTGCGCCTTGCGCCTTGCGCCTTGCGCCTTGCGCCTTGCGCCTTGCGCCTTGCGCCTTGCGCCTTGCGCCTTGCGATACTTGACAAGTGTGCTGGTGTTGTATAACACTAACACCACCAACCGACTGTATGGAGATTTCCAGATGAAACGGACCACCCTTGCCATGATGACCCTGGCCGTACTGGCCGTCGCCGGCTGCGGCCGTGACGACGATCAGGAGCCTGCCGTCAGCGTCCCCGACGTCGATGAGGGTGCAAAGATCAGCCTGTTCGACCGCATCGACGCCGACAGCGCCTACCTCTACGCCAATCTCGAACCGCTTCCCGAAGCTCTGAGCGAAAACCTCTGGGCCACAATGGGGCCGCTGATGGAAGCCAATCGCGAACAGTACGAGGCCGCCATCGCGGAGCTCGACCATCCTGTTCTGTCGGCACTGATGGGTGAATTGCTGGAGATCGACGGACGCGATGCCTTCGAGGCACGTGGTCTGCATGGCAATGGACTGTTCGCCGTACACGGCCTGTCGCTTTACCCGGCGCTTCACTGGCAGCTGTCGGACCCGGAGGCGTTCTCTGACACGCTGGAACGAGTGGCCGCGAATGCCGGCATGGAACTGCCCTGGCGCGGTATCGGCGACGAGGACATCCTGTGGATCGATCTGGGTGAATTCGGCGTGGCGTTGCACCACGATGACCAGTTCCTGAGCGTTGCCCTGGTGCCCGACGACATGAGCTTTCTGCGGCGCGTGGCCGATCTCGATCGTCCGGCCCAGGCCTACAGTCCGGACGATCTGGCCCGATTCAATCGTGAGCGGGATTTCCGCCCGCAATTCAGCGGCTTTGTCGAGTTCTCGCTATTGCTCGAACGCCTCCTCGATGACGATGACGAACTGGCTGCACCGGCTCGCCTGGCCGCCGGCATGCAGGATCTGATCGCCGACCCCGCCTGCTCCGGCGAACTGAACGCACTCGTCGAGCTTTTGCCGCGTATTTCAATGGGCTACAACCACCTCTCCGACACTGAAATCGGAACGGCCATGCGCTTCGAGACGGAAACCGGCCTGGGTGAACGCCTGGCCGCCATTGCCGACTCACCCGTCCGCCTGGAGGGCAACGATCAGTCCGCAATGCTCAGTGGCGGGCTGGCCTTCAATATCGTCGCCGCTCGCGATTTCGCGCGCGAAACGGTCTCGGGCTGGGTCGACAATCCACCGCAGTGCGACCTGTTCGCCAACATCCGCGACAATGCCGCCGAATGGCAGCTCGCGGCCAACCGCCCCATTCCGCCGATGGTGACCAACCTGCAGGGAATGCGATTCCGCGTCGACGATGTCGAGTTTGGCGAAATGATGCAGGTCGCCGACGCCTCCGCTTCCCTGGCCGTGTTCATGCGCAACCCGCAAATGATCGTCGGCATGGCCCAGATGTTTTCTCCCGAACTGGCCGAGTTGGCCCTGCAACCGGGTGGCGAACCCCAGCCCCTGCCGGCGGGCATGATCCCCAACATGCCGAATGTGGGGGCCTGGCTTGCGATGGGCGACAACAGTCTCGGCCTGGCCATCGGTGAGGACCAGAAGGACCGTCTGACCGACCTGCTCGAACCCGGCGAGGCCGACTCTGCCATCCTGCACTACGGCATGGACTTCGCGGCCTACGGTCGCATCATGCAGGAGATGATGGAGCAAACTCGCGCCCAGCTCGAAGAACTGGATAACGACATCGAGATGCCCTACGATGAGGAGGCCTTCGCCGTATTCGGCGAAATTTATGACTACTCGGAGTTTTCCGTCCACCTCAAGCCGGGCGGCATCGAATTCAACAGCCTGGTGAGACTACGCGACTAACCTGAAATGTGTTCCATTCTGGGGTTGTTTGATATCCCCGCAGGCCAGCGCGGCCTGCGGGGAATCGCTTTGGAGGCCTCGCGTCGCCAGCGTCATCGCGGCCCCGACTGGAGCGGCATCTACGTCCATGACCGCGCCATCATCGTCCATGAGCGACTGGCCATCGTCGACATCGATTCGGGCGCACAACCGCTGATCAGCCCGGACGGCAAGCAAGTCCTCGGTGTCAACGGCGAAATCTACAACCACCGCGCTCTTCGGTCCGAGTGTCCGGACTACGAGTTCCTCACGGGATCGGACTGCGAAGTGATCCTGGCGCTCTACCGCCAGCACGGCAGCGATTTCCTGCATCGCCTCAACGGCATCTACGCCTTCGTGCTGTTCGATGAAAAGACCGGACACTATCTCGTCGCACGTGATCCCATCGGCGTGATGCCGCTCTACTACGGCCGCGACGAGCAGGGCATGCTTTGGGTGGCCTCGGAAATGAAAGCAATCGAGCCGCGCTGTGCACAAGTGCGTGCGTTCCCGCCAGGCCATCGGCTCGATTCCGGAGACGGCGAGATCCGGCGCTGGTACCAGCCGGCCTGGCGCAACTTCGAACAGGCCACCGACGCCCCTGATTCCGGCCGCCTGCGCCTGGCACTGGAGGACGCGGTTCACCGGCAGATGATGTGCGACGTACCTTACGGCGTCTTGCTCTCCGGCGGGCTGGACTCCTCACTGATTGCCGCTATCGCCCAGCGGTTTGCAGACCGCCGGGTCGAAAGCGACGACCAGGAAGCAGCCTGGTGGCCTCGGCTGCACTCCTTCGCCATCGGCCTCGAGGACTCACCGGATCTCGCTGCCGCCCGCGTTGCCGCCGAGGCCATCGGCACCCTCCACCACGAATTCCGCTACACCGTCCAGGAAGGACTCGACGCGCTCGACGACGTCATCGCCCACATCGAGACATTCGATGTCACCACGGTCAGAGCCTCCACCCCGATGTTCCTGCTGGCACGACGCATCAAGGCGATGGGCATAAAAATGGTGCTTTCGGGCGAGGGGGCGGACGAAATCTTCGGCGGCTATTTGTATTTCCACAAAGCACCGAACCCGCGTGCCTTTCACGACGAAACCGTGCGCAAGCTCGATCAGCTGCACCTCTACGATTGCCTTCGGGCCAACAAGTCCATGGCTGCCTGGGGTGTGGAAGCACGTGTTCCCTTCCTCGACCTCGAGTTTCTCGATGTCGCCATGGGCATGGACCCAAGCGCCAAGATGGCCGGCCCGAACCGGCCGGAAAAGGCCATATTGCGCGAGGCAGGTACCGGACTGCTTCCCGACGAAATCCTGTGGCGACAGAAAGAGCAGTTCTCCGACGGCGTCGGCTACGGCTGGATCGACACCCTCAAGGCCCATGCCGACCGCGAAGTAAGCGACCGCGAGTTACTGGAAGCCGAACAGCGCTTTCCCTTCAATCCCCCGGCCACCAAGGAACAGTACCTCTACCGCCGGATCTTCGAACGTCACTTCCCGTCGCCGGCGGCAGCCGCCACGGTTCCATCCGGCCCCTCGATCGCCTGCTCCACGCCAGAGGCCCTGGCCTGGGACGAAGGCTTCAGCCAGGTTGCCGACCCGTCCGGACGCGCCATTCGCGGCGTGCACCAGGACAGTTACTGAATCGAGATGTCGCGGGTCAACTCCCGCGCCCCATGAACTCGCGCACCAGGGGAATCGAGAGAGTGCGCCGCTCCGACAGGGCCCGATCGGCGAGTTGATTGACCATTCCGGCGAGCTGCCCGGCATTGCGGGTCGTACGGCTGAGCAGGTAGTCCACCACGCCGCGTCCCAGCGGCACCTCGTGCTCTTCAGCCAGGCGCACGATCAGTTCAGCCAGGTCGCGCTCTTCCAGGGGGGTAAGGGTCAGGCGCGTTGCCTGCCCAAGGCGCGAGCGCAGGTCCGGCAATTCGAATCGATCCCGACCTCGCCCGCTCATCACCACACCGGTCCGTTCGGCCCGCCAACGATTGAGCGCGTTGAAAAGCGATAACTCGCCGGCGTTGTCTCCGGCCAGGCAATCGATATCATCGATCACGATCCACTCCGCATCCGTCTGCTCGAGCAGTCCCCATTGCCGGCGATCCGTCAGGCCGATGAACTGGGCTGATGAATGTCGTGAACGATCGACGAACACCGCCGACAGCAGATGGCTGCGCCCGCTTCCGGCAGGCCCCGCGAGGAAGTACCACTGCCCGGGCTCCAGCCCACCTCTCAACGTGGCAACCAGGGCACCATTGTCGCCGGCCACGAAGTTGTCGAACCGGGGCCGGCGCGGCGGCTTGAGCGCAAGCGGCATCTGGGCACGTGACATGCTGTAATTCCCTTCAGGTTCGATCGCTGCCGGACTGCCTGCGCTGACGGCTGATCTGGGCCGCTCGCATGCTCCAGATCCAGACATACTGGATCAGCGTGATCACGGCCATGAAGCCGACCAGCCAGACCAGGCCGATCTGGGCCTCGGGCGGAAACGGCACACCGGCCAGCCGCACCAGCACAAACCACATCAGGAACACCTGGCAGAAGGTGTTGAAGCGCGACAATTGGGTGGGCTCGGCCACCACTTTCTCGAAGCGAACGTGATAAAACATGCCGCCCCCCACGATGACCAGGTCACGAAACACGACCAGCGCGATCAACCACCAGGGCAACTCCCCCATCCAGCCCAGGGTGAGGTAGGTCGCCATCATCAGCAGCTTGTCGGCCAGCGGGTCGGCGAAGCTGCCGAAACGACTCTGCCAATTGAAGCGTCGCGCCAGCCAACCGTCGAGCAGATCGGACACCCCGGCAAAGACGGCCAGCGCCAGTGCCCACTGGTACTGCTCGATCAACAGCAACCACACGATCGGGGGAACCACGATCATGCGGCCGACCGTCAGCAGGTTGGGCAGAAGACTCAGATTCAACGGCGTAACCGGTATTGCAAAACATCCCCGACCGCCGGCCCGTCACGGACCAGCAGACCTCCCATTTCAAGAAACTGCTCGAGTCCATCACCGCTCAGATCCAGCTCGAACTCAAGACTCCGCTCCCTTGCCGCCACGATGCGCACGTCCTCGACGATGCCCAGGTTGTCGAGGTAGGACTGCACCTCTGCAAACTGCACGTCATCGATAATGCCCTCGACTCGCACGCGGCGGAGCTGCCCCTCTCCTTCAGTATCGCGAATGGCGTAGCGACCGGCCATGGTTGCCGCCAGGCGCTCCATGCCACGGCGCACGAGCATGTCGCGGTAAAGCCCGGTATGCTGCAAACCACCATCACTGCCACCCAGGCGCCAGGACCAGCGCGCCGACCAGATCGGGTCATCCAGACCGTCGTCCGCGCGCAAGTCGAGCATCGCAATCACGCCGGTGCCGTAGCGCCCCGCGGCCGCCACCGAGGAATCAATAAAACCACCACGAATGTCGGCCAGCGTCACCTCGGCCATATCCAGTGCATCACCCAGGGGATAGACGATTTCCAGCCCCAGCCTTCTGGCCTGCTCGGCGACCACCGATTCCAGCCAGGGATCCTCGGCGAAGGACACGCCATCCTCGTCATCAATGGCCATCCACAGAAGAATTGCCGGACGTTCGCGCCCCCAGCGTGGAATCCGATTCTCGCGCAGCAACTGGTTGACCGCCGGTTCGTCGAACTCGACGCGGGCACGCAGTTCCGAAACCGTCTCGCCGTCTTCCTCCATCCGCTCGCGGCGCACCGTGTGGCGAGTCTGGATCAGGCTGTTGACGTCTGCGGGTCCCAAACCAAGACTCTCGACCGGCGACTGCTCCACCTGTCCGGTGAGACGGACCAGCACTTCGTCGAGTGCTCGCAACAGCGCCTGGTTGTCAATCCGCCCGCCCTCCGGCAATACCGCCTCGCCGACGTAGAGATCACGCGCCATGGCTGCCGGCACCAGGAGTACCGTGGCCAGCAGGAGCAGTACAAACAGCTTGGGGAAAGAGCGGGTCATAAGACGGTGAAAGATACCATATGCAGCAATCCGCAGCGGGTTCTCACTGCACGTCGATTTCGCCCGCCGTCTGCGGGCCCCGCAAAACTGGAAACGGAAAACGGAGAACGTGAAACGGGGGCACCGCCCTGCCGTCGATCAGGCGGTGGTGGCCAACAGCACGCCCCCCGCCATTGGCCACCCCACCAAACCGAAGCCTCCGATCTAACCCCCGTTTTACGTTTTA